>CANQOM010000085.1 GCA_947625445.1 Candidatus Gastranaerophilales bacterium | reverse complement strand
GATAACAGGCAGGTTATGGCTATTATAGCTCTTTTAAGACCTTTAGGAGTTAAAGAACTTGTACGTTCCGGTATGGTTGCAATAACTCGTGAAAATCAGTTCATAAATTTAAATAAATAACTGAAAAGGAAACTTATAAAGTTTCCTTTTTAGTTTATTCTAATCAAAATCCGTTGTGATTTTGTTTAAAGATGATTTATTTTCTTTACTGCAATACCATTCAAAGCAATATTCATCAGTACCTCTCGGAATTTTATAGATATTACCGTCGGAATCTTTCATTTTAACATAATCATCATTAACAGTTATTTCATAATTTCCAACAGGAACAAGTGTTTTGCCATTTTCTCTAAACCAATTTTTAGTACTTATAGATAAAGAAGCCGTAGAATCTCCGTTAGCTTGAATTTTATCCATTATATTTTCAACCTGTTCTGCAGTAGAATTGTTTAAGGAATAATTACTATAATTACCATTTGAAGAAGAACCTGATGGTGAAGATGAAATTAATTTATCAGAACTATAAACCATATTATCTATAGCATTTCTACATTTATTTTCAAAAGAGGAAGAAGAATTGCCTCTTGCAACTTTGACTCTTTGACCATCGACATTTAAATATACATACGAACTTGTAACATTAGTTATGTCATATGTTTCACCATCATAAAGTACAACATTTTTGCCGTTAATTTCATTTTTAAGACTTACATTTTTCTTCATTTCTATTGATGCTTCATAATTTTGATTATTTACAAATTTATCCAAAATATTTGAAATCTTTGTTGAAGAATCAAAGTTTGAATATGATAACACTTTTTCATTATATCTGTAGTCATCATCATTTTCATTATTTGATGAATTACTTGAAATAGTCTTATTAGCACTATAAATAAGATTTTCTATTGCATTTTTACATTTGCCTTCAAATGATGAAGAAGAACTGCCACGAGCAACTTTAATTTCTTTACCATCTACATTCAAAAAGACATAAGAATTTGTAATTCTAGTTATATCATACGATTCACCATCATAAAGTATAACGTTTTTACCTTCATTTAAATCTTTAAGACTTACATTTTTCTTCATTTCTATTGTTGCTTCATAGTCTCCGGCATTTTTTAAATTATCTAAAACATTAGAAATTTTATCTGCCGTACTAAATGAATTATAATTTAATTTCCTATCATTGTATCTAAAATCATTATCATAATCATAATCAAAGTCATCGTCGTAGGTATGACCGTCATTTGCTTTATATGTAAATTGACCGTATGAGCGAGTAAAATTATCTAAAGAAACATATGTAAAATCTTTATGAAGAGTACTTCCGACTTCTTTATTATCTTCTCTCCACTTTTCAACCTGAGAAATACTAACAGTCTGATTATCAGTAACATCTATACCAAATCTGTCAAAATAAAAGTTTTTAACTTCTGCATTAGATAATTTACCGTCAATTTTATTATTACCCGTAGCACCTTTATCTAACCAAGCTTCATTAGCAAGTAAGTGATAATATAACTTTTCTTCACCATATTTAGTGTTGGAGAAATAAGCCAGAACATCATCAACATTAAATCCGCCTTCTACAGTTGTATCAGAGCTATATCCATTGTCATCTAACCAAGCTTGAATTTTATCTCTGGAAATATTACCATTTTTATCTTTAAACATTTGAGTAGTAGGCAATTTTTCAACAGTACTTCCTAAAGCTTCAACTCTTTCAAGAGAAGAGCCGGTACCATCTCTGTGAACAGGAACAGTTTCACTCTCACTCGCTAATGCAATGTCATTATCAGAAGCAGAGACACTTTTTATCCATCCTTCAAGGTCGCTATATTCATCTTCTATTTTTTCATATTGCGCATAATCGCCTGCACTAAGCAATTTCTTAGCTTGAGACATATTTATGGAACTAACCGAATAATCTTGTTTTGAATCATCATATTTAACATGAAAAATATCACCGTCAGATTCGGCAAATATTGCTTCATCTTCTGTATCGTTACTTAACTGCAAAAGTTTTGTATTATCGTTATTCTTAACGCCTTTTGTATCAGCTGCATTTAAGTACGCTTGCATTAACTTTCTGTTAAAAGAATAATTATCATTGTTTAACATATTCTTTTCCTTTCTTTTCATGCATAACAATAAGGATTCATCATGATATATCGGCATTTTTTTTCAAAAATTTAGAATTTTATATTTATTGTTACAAAAATTAACAATTAACTATCTTTAAAACATATTTAGTGAAAAATTATATAAAATACCAAATTATCCTATAGATTTTAAATATTTTTAATAATATAATTTTGTAAGAAATTAAAAACCTTACAAACAAACGGAAAGGAACAAAAAATGAAAAAATTAATGACACTATTAATGGCAGTTATAGCCTTGTCAGGATTATTCTTTGTTGAAAATATCGTAACAGATTCTCAATCAACACAAGTACAAGCAGCAGAATACAAGCAAGTACAAGCTCTCCATATATTAGTACCTACAGAAGCAGAAGCTTTAAAAATCAGAGAAGAAATAATGACAGGTAAAGACCAAAAAGAAATATTTAATAATTTTATGAATGCGGCAAAGAAATATTCAAAATGTCCTTCCGGTTCATCAGGCGGTATATTAGGATGGTTTGGAAAAGGCGATATGGTTCCTGAATTTGAAAAAGCTGCATTTTCACTTCCGAACGGACAAGTATCAGAACCGGTTAAAACTCAATTTGGTTATCATCTAATTTATGTTATTTCTAAAAAATAAAAAAATACAAACTAAAAAAAGGTTGGTAAAATTTACCAACCTTTTTTAATATTAACCACTTCTACTTATCCAAAGCTTCTTTTAAAAGTTTGTTTAAAAGTTGTGGGTTAGCTCTTCCTTTTGTTTCTTTCATAACCTGACCGACAAAGAATCCAAATAATTTATCTTTTCCGCCTTTATACAAATTAACCTGTTCAGGATTAGATTCTATAACTTTATCTACTGCGCTTTTCAGGGCTCCTTCATCAGATATAACACTTAAACCTTGTTTTTCAACAATTTCTTTTGGGCTTGTACCTTCTTTTAAAATAGTTATAACTATTTGTTTTCCGATATTATTTGAAATTGCACCGGAAGTAACAAGATTTATTAATTCAGCAAAATTTTCAGGAGTTAATTTAGTATCCTCAATAGTTACTTTTTCTTCCTTTAAATATGCGGCAATTTCCTTCATTAAAAAGTTATCTGCAACTTTAGCATCAGCTTTTAAGTCTACAACTTTATCAAAGAAAAGTGCAATATCTTTTTGTTCAACAAGAACATTTGCATCATAAGGCGACAGACCGTATGATATATATCTTTGACGTCTTTTTTCAGGTAATTCAGGCATTTTTGCAGCTATTTCATCAACCCATTCTTTAGTTATATGAAGCGGCATCAAATCAGGTTCAGGGAAATATCTGTAATCGTGAGCATCTTCTTTTCCTCTCATCGACTTAGTTATGCCTTGATTATCATCCCATAATCTTGTTTCTTGTATTACTTTTTCACCTGATTCAACTATATCAATTTGTCTGTCGATTTCATATTCAATTGCTCTTTGCAATGCTCTGAAACTGTTAACATTTTTAATTTCAGCTCTTGTGCCAAATTCTTTTTGACCTATAGGTCTGACTGATATATTAGCATCGCATCTCATAGAACCTTCTTCTAAGTTTCCGTCGCAAACACCAATATAAACAAGAATTGTTCTCAATTCTTCCATATATGCTCTGGCTTCGTCAGAAGAACGCATATCAGGCTCAGATACAATTTCTAACAATGGAGTTCCGGCTCTGTTTAAGTCAACCAAAGAATAACTTGAACCGGCGATTCCAGAAGCACCCATATGAACAAGCTTTCCTGCATCTTCTTCCAAGTGTGCTCTTGTTATTCCTATTCGTTTGTCTTTTATATCTATATATCCATTTATACATATAGGTTTATCATACTGAGATATCTGATACCCTTTAGGAAGGTCAGGATAGAAATATTGTTTTCTGTCAAACTTACAATATTCAGGTATAGTACAATTAAGTGCCAAACCTGTTAAAATTCCCATATTAACAACTTCTTTATTAAGTACCGGCAAGACACCCGGCATCCCTAATGTTATCGGACTAACGTGAGTATTCTGTTCTGAACCGAATTCTGTTGAATCACACGCAAATATTTTTGATTTAGTTTTTAACTGAGCATGAACTTCAAGCCCTATTACAACTTCATATTTTTTTCTTAATTCTTCCATTGTAGCAATAGTCATATTAAAACCTCTGTTTTTTATATTATAAACTCCGATATTAACCATTACCTTAAATAAGAATATTTTACGGGGGCAATATATTCATTCTTATTCAGAAGTAATGAAATTTATTCGGGTATCCTAAGAAATAATAACATGAATAAAATAATTTGAAAAACTTATTCAATGTAGTAGAATAGTAATGGGTGGGATATGAAAAAAAAGATAATAACAATAATATTAATAAGCACAATAGGTTTTATGAATACACTATTGCCCGTAAAAGCCGAAACTCCCTATAAAGGTTATATTGAAGAAACCGAGACAAAAAATAAAGATAAAGATAATATATTCACAAAAGAAGTCGAAAAACTTGATGAAACAAAACAAATAGAATTAATAGTTTCACAGGTATTAGCAGGAACAACATCAGCAGAAGGGGATGAGTTTTTTGCGGAAGTATCACAAGACGTACTTGCAGGCTCCGGAGTATTATTACCTAAAGGAACAATTGCCCATGGGTTAATAAGAAATATAATAGACCCCAAACGAATGGGCAGAGACGGATATATAGAACTTGAATTTGATTACTTAATTACACCCGACGGAAGGGAGATTCCTATAGAAGGTGGAATGACATCAAAGCTTAGTCCTGCAAAATCAGTTTCAAAAACTGTGGGAGAAACGGTGGCACATACAGCCATAGGCGGAGTATACGGTGCAGCTGCAGCTATTGAAGTTTTAGGCTTAGAAGGTGCAGTCTTATCTCAAGGATATTCAGTATTAGGAGGTGCCGCTATCGGTGGTGTTATTGCTTTGGGATTAAGTTTATTCAGAAAAGGGAAAGATGTTCTTATATCTCCAGGAGATGAAATAAAAATTAAAATTAAAAGTTCTCAAAATATTCCTGTCATGACTTTTGAAGCAACTAAGCAAAAAGAAATAAAATATGATGGACTTGAAGTTCAAATAAATGATATATTTTTGGAAAAAGACCCGTTTGATAATTTAAATACAATAAGTCTTGACTTAATAATAAAAAATAACACTCAAACAGACTTTTCATCATTTGATATAGCATTAATAAATGATTTGCATAATAGCTATAACCCTTCAATATTCACTGATTACAAAAATTCATTGGCTATGAAGACAATAAAAAAAGGAGAAAACGTATCAGGAGTTCTCTCGTTTACTGTTGATAACCCCAATAGGTCACATTGGTTAGTATTTTATGATAAAAGGTATCATAAACCACTTGCTAAAATTTCTATAGATAATGCAAAAAAAGAACTAAACATAACCGATTTAACCAAAAAAAAGAAAAAAAGAAAAAAATAATTTATGCTAAATGTAGATTTATTTGAGAATATAGATAATAATTCAGTAATAGATTTATTACGTTGCACAGGTATAAAAACAAAAATATATAAAAAAGGGACATATATAATAAAGCAAGGTTCAAAGATTGACTTTTTGGGCGTAATTCTTGATGGGAGCGCCACAATAACAAAAACAGATACTCTAAACAGAACAATAGAAATTGAGCAACTGAAAGAAAACAGTATTTTCGGACATAATACAGTCTGTCTTGGATTAAACAAAAGCCCCGTAAATATAATATCAAATAGCAAAAGTGAAGTACTGTATTTGCCGTTTGAAAAAGTAATTACCCCCTGTGAAAAATTATGTAAAAGCCATCTACAACTTATAAAAAATATAATGAAAATGATTTCAAAAAAAAATTCTGTCTTGAATGAACAAATAGATATAATCGGCAAAAAGACAATAAGAGAAAAAGTAATCAGTTTATTAGAAGGTTATAGGAAGGGCAAGGAGAGCTTTTCGATACCATATACAAGAGAAGAGATGGCTAAATTTTTATGTGTTGACAGAAGCGCCCTCTCTCGTGAATTATGCAAAATGAGAAACGACGGGATTATAAAATTTAATAAAAATGTTTTCGAATTAAATTATCCTGAAAAATAAGGTAACAAATTTTTTAGTGTCTATAAAAAATAGGTCGACAAATGTCGACCTATTTATATTAAATATTCAATTGTTAACTACTAAGGAGTAGCTGAACGATTAGTATTTACGGCTTTATCAAACATAACGTCTTGAGCTACTTTACCAAAAGGAACAACTTTTTGTGAATATATTTGAGCAAAATAAATATCTTTTGGTCTTTGAGATGAAGTAGTTAATGTGTTTGGACCTCTGTCACCGTTAACGTCAATTAAGATGTTAGCACCACTACTACCAGAGCAAGGATATGTATTGTATGTGTTACAAGGAGAAGTTTGGTCATCCAAATCACCAACAGACCAGTTGTCAACATAGAATTTCATACCGTCTGCAGTTGTAAATATTGCATCATCAGCATTACCACTAGTTGCCTTAGTAAAACCACTTATTGTCCAACCTGCTGTTGTACCGCCACTACCATCATCAAATGCTATTTTATTAGATGACGTAATACCTTTTGCACCTGAAGAGAATGTTTTAGAATCGATAGTTGACATACGAGTTCTAAAGATACCATTAACTAAATCAGCAGCACCGGTGTAATCAGAAGCGGTTTCAGAGTTAAGTGCGTAGTGGAGAGTAAGAGCCTGATTAAGGCCTGAAATAGCCTTTTTGAGA
>CANQOM010000084.1 GCA_947625445.1 Candidatus Gastranaerophilales bacterium | reverse complement strand
CAAATTCACCTTTAACCCGATACGTTTTGGCATCATTATATCTATTCTCAGGTGTAATATTCGTACTTTTTGCTTTTTCTAAAGTAGATAGGTTCTTTTCCATTGACAATATTGATTGTGAAGATGCAAAACTTGTTGAATCCGGGAAATATTTTACAAAAAATAATGCAGATTTCAAGTCTGTAATGGCACTATCAGGAGACTTCGCAGTATTATTATAGTATACTGCTCTCATATTATATGCATTTGATAACCCTATTAATGAAGATATATCTGAAGGATTAACTCTTATTGCCTTCTTAAATTCATTTATTGCACTTGAATATTGCGAATTTTCCAAATACTTATTTCCCAAGACATAATTTGGATTTTCTTGATAATTATCATCATATACAGTTTGGGCATATGTTACACCATTTAATATTGATAATAATAATAATGTGTATATTAATCTCTTCATAATATTAGCTCCTGAATAAGTTTATTCTATATCAATTATATAAATATTTATATAGCTAATTAGAAGATTTTTATGATTATTTACGATAAAAAAGTCTGACTATATAATCAGACTTTTTAAGTATATTCTAAAAAGATGGTGTTTCTATTTTTTGAATGTCAGATTTCGGATATAATTTATATCCTTTTATAATTTCAGAAAGATTTCCGTTTTTATCTAATATAAATGACCTGTTAACAGAGAATGGACTATCATTATCAAAAGACCATTTGTAATCATCTACAATATCTCTGAGTTGCCCATTTGTATAATCATATCTTTCAGCCGCTGAATATTTTGCATCAACGTCACGTAGGAAATTTTTTAAGCCATATTGAACTTGTCCTAATTCATCAAATTTAATAACTTCTTTTGCAGTTTTAATAACCCCTTTAGCATAAATCCCGGGAACTACATTTTTATTAATATCTTTATCTACTTCATCAAGTTTTCCGTTCTTATAATTGAAAACTGTATCAGCAGAATAAATTCCGTCAGATTTTTCACCTTCTACTCCAAGACTTATACTTTTTATAGAATCATTAGAACCAACTTCTATAACATCTTTATGATTACCTTGTGTTTTTTCTATTTGAAGAACATAAAAATTTTTACCATTTTCCTCAAAAGTTATTTTTCTGTTTGTTCCACTTGCATGTTTTAATATAACATATCTCGTACCGTCATAATTATTTTTAATAGAAAATAACTTTCTTACTAATAATTTTTCTGCAACTTGTTGCTTAGCATAATCCAATTCTGCTCTTGCTTCCATATAAAGTTCATCACCTTGTTCTTTTAATATTTTTGATTTTTTTAGGAAATTTTCTCCTGTAGCTTTATATTGTGTAAATTTATCAACTGCTTCATTTCTCATGTTTTCTGTTATTGAAGAACCAAAATTTACATTAGCTGCACCATAATTTGAAAGCGCATTTAAAGATGACATTATCGGCTTTTTTTCTATAAATTTTTGTTCTGTTTTATTTGTATTATTATTTGTATATAAATTTGTTTTTTGAAAATTACTTAAATTGTTTACTGCTTGAATATTCATTTTTATTTCCTTTCTTTGCTTATATAAAATACAAACATAAAATATTTTGCCAAAATTTTAAAAAAAAATGATGCAACATTAATTGCATCATTTTTAAAATCCATTATCAATTTTGATTATATATTACAAGGATAACTTTGATCTCCGTCATTAAATCTCCAACCGTCAAGTTTAATAAGTGCAAAACATGCGTTAATTTTATCTTTGTCGGAAAATGACGTCTTGTTACAAGCATCTTTACATTTATTTCTTAAAATCTCTCTGGTCTGGGTCGTTGTGATTCGATTATTTTCTGAAACACCAAAATTAGCTATATCCGTTCCTGTACCTGTTCCGGGATTTGATATATCCATTACAAATATATCTTTATTAAAATGATTAGGAAGTGCATCTCCATTCAAATCCACAAAAATATATTTTGAAGTTGGGGCCGGAGTAGAACCAGAAGATGGACTTGGAGGTGGAGTAATAACATTAATCATAAATCTAACTCCATCATCTAAGTATATAATAGGGTTATCATCATCTGCAGATATATTCCCAAAATCTGGACATTCCGTACCATCATCACTATTTTTAGTACACTTTTTTGTATATCTTATATATTGATTTAATTTTTCAAATAATTCTTTACCGTTATCATACTGCCATTTATGTAATGACAAATCAGTATCATTTTCAGCTCGTTGAATAGCTTCATTAATTGTATTATAAAATTTCTTTAATTTAGTCGGATATTCTTGTTTTTTATGATTAGCAGTCAACAAAGGAATACTCATTGCTGCAACAACACCAATAATTACTAAGGTAATCAACACTTCAGACAATGTAAATCCATTTTTTTTGTTATTTAAATTAAAATTGTTTCCCTTTAAACGGGTTTTAACTAAACCTAACATATTCAATTATCTCCTCTTTAATTCTTATCATTTTAGCAGAATTTATAAAAGAAAACAAGCATTTTACAAAGGAATAAGGTTATAACAAAACCTTAATTGTTTGCTTTTTATTAATCAAATACTCAATGTGTTCTTTTTTTATAACCTCACCCGGAATTAGGACAGGAATACCGGGAGGATAATCACAAATAAGTTCCATAGAGACTCTGGACATTGCAAATTTTACTTCAACTTCTCTAAAAGCTCTTCCCCAAACTGCATTAGGAGTATACCTTACTCTTGGTTCAATATTTACTATTGGGGATTCTTTTGTTTTTTCTTCAGTTATCATAATGTTAGATAAACTTATTTTATCCAAAGCTTTTTCAAGCTTTTTTAATTTAAATTTATCAGTACCTAACCCCGTAATAAATAAAACAGATTTTTCATTAGCACATTCATCTTCTATACCGAATTTAGAAAATAGGATATCTGACAATTCAAAACCTGACATATTGGTAATTTTAATAAGAATTTTTGTTATGTCATTATTATATTGATATACTTGAATATTAGGAATAGATTTTATTGCACGTATAAACCTGTTAACATTTTTAGTTAAATCAACAAGTTTTTGCCAACCCTCGTCAGAATCAAGATAATTTATAGTAGAATCAATATTTAAAAGCATAGGATAAGATGGAGATGTAGTAGTTATAAGGTTTAAAGCTTCTTGTATTCTTTCTTTCGGAATAACACAATCTTTATTAAGAAGAAGAATAGATGAAGGATTCAAAGCACCTGCGGTTTTATGCAAAGACTGAACAACGATATCAGCACCCTGCACTAAAGACGGAGTTCCTAATGATTTGTGAAAATTCCATAATGCTCCGTGAGCTTCATCAACGATTAAAAATACATTATATTTTTTACATATTGCAGAAACTCTGTATATATCAGTCATAACACCTTCATATGTAGGATTAGTCATTATAAAGGCTTTTATATCGGAATTTCTTGATAGTATTTCTTCCAAATAATCCAAATCAATTGTTTCATAGATACCCCATTCATGATTATATTTAGGCATAATCCAAACAGGGACGGCACCTGTTAATACAAGCCCGTTATAAACAGATTTATGACAATTTCTAGCAATTAAAACTTTATCGTTTCTGCATAAAACAGAATACATTGCTGCAATAATCCCCGAAGTAGAACCATTAGTTAAATAAAATGCAGCTTTTGCCCCATATAAATATGCACTTCCGTTTTGAATTGCATCTAAAATTCCGGTTGGATTTGACAGGTTATCAAATCCCTCTATTTCAGAAAAATCACAGGTATAAAATTTTTTACCAAGCATTTTTCGACATTCAGGAACAACAAAATTACCCTGTCCATGGGATGGGGTTGTAAATAATATTCTTTTATTTTTTCTGTAATTTTGTATAAAATCTGTTAACGACATTCTTTATTTATTATAAAATGAAATAATAAAATATACACTTTTATTACATTTTATAAAGATTTAAAGGTAATTATGGATATATTAGAAGCAAAAATAAGACTGGATGAATTAAAAAATATAATTAACGAAAATAATGAAGCCTATTACGTATTTGACAATCCTAAGATTTCAGATGCGCAATACGATGAATTGTACAGAGAATTAAAAAGAATAGAGGAAGAATTTCCTCAATTAATAACTCCAGACAGTCCGACTCAAAAGGTAGGAGATAAAATTTCGCAAGGTTTCAAAGAGCATAAACATAAATACAGGTTATACAGTCTTGACAATTCAAATAATTATGAAGATTTATATAAATGGTATGACCGAGTAAAAAAAGAATATCCAAACGAAACGGAATTGGAACTTGTTGTTGAATTAAAAATCGACGGGCTATCATGTGCGCTCTCATATGAAAAAGGCGAGTTAAAAACAGGCGCAACAAGAGGAAACGGTATTATTGGGGAGAACATTACAGAGAATATATTATCAATAAAAGATATACCATCAAAGTTAAATATTCCTGTAAATATAGAAGTAAGAGGAGAAGTTTACATGCCTGTTTCTTCATTTGAAAGACTTAATCTTGAGAATACGGAAAGAGGTCAAAAAGAGTTTGCGAATCCCAGAAATGCAGCAGCAGGGTCATTAAGGCAATTGGATTCAAGTATAACAAAACAACGAGATCTTCACTTTTTTGCTTACACGGCTATAACAGAAGATAAAACTCTTTTTAAAACTCATTATGAATCATTGGAATTTTTAAAAAAACTGGGATTTAACGTAAATCCTAATTGTACTTTAGTAACGGGAATAAAACCTGTTACCGAAAAATGCGGATATTGGGAGAATGAAAGATTTAACTTAGATTATGCAACTGACGGAATGGTAATAAAAATTAATGACATATCAAAACAAAATGAGCTTGGATATACTGCAAGAGCACCAAAGTGGGCAACTGCATTTAAATTCCCTCCTGAAGAAGTATGGACAAAGTTAAATAATATTGAGTTAAGTGTTGGCAAAACAGGAATTGTTACACCCGTTGCAGAATTAGAGCCTGTAAAACTTGCGGGGAGCATTGTAAAACGTGCAAGTTTACATAATTTTGACGAAATAGAACGTTTAAAAATTAACATAGGGAATGAAGTCCTAATAAAAAAAGCGGCAGAAATAATACCAAAAGTTATAAAGAAGAGAGATGAAGAAGATTTAGGCGTATACTTAGCCCCTGATAAATGTCCTTCTTGCGGAGCCAAACTAATAAAACCGGAAGGAGAAGTTGCACTTTATTGCCCGAATACAACATATTGCCCTGCTCAAATCAAGGGCAGAATAGAATATTGGGCATCAAAAGAAGCTATGGATATTGACGGAATCGGAGAATCAGTTATTGATAAATTATTCAATAACGGTCTTATAAAAGACTTTGCTGATTTATATAAACTTACAACAGATGATTTTTTAAAGCTGGATTTAATAAAAGAAAAATCTGCTGATAATCTTTACAATTCAATACAAGCAACTAAATCGCCAAGCATGACTAAATTTTTGACTGCATTAAGCATAAAGCACATAGGTAAAGAAACTGCAGATATAATAGCAAGAGAATTTCCCACTTTAAATGACATTAAAAATGCAAAAATTGAAGAACTTATAAAAATAGACGGAATTGGAGATAAAGCCGCAAAAAGCATTGTTGAATTTTTTAATAGTGATATAAACAGAGAAATATTAAACAAGCTTGAATCATATGGAGTTAATCCTCAAGGGAGTGCAATAGAAAAAATATCAAATATTTTAGAAGGAAAAACATTTGTTATTACAGGAACTCTTTCATCTCCGAGAAACATTTTCGAAGAAAAAATAAAACAATTAGGGGGCAAAACATCTTCATCCGTAAGTAAAAAGACATCATATGTTTTAGCGGGTGAAAATCCGGGGTCAAAATTTGACAAAGCTTTATCTTTAGGTGTTATAATACTAAATGAAGATGAGTTTAATTCTTTGATTACTAAAGGCAATATAAATGAATAAAAATTATAAAGTAATTACTATAAATGGGATAAGAGGTGTTATAGCTATAATATTTATAGCATTAGGTCTTGTTGCAGGTTTTATAATATCACCCGGATGGGTATGTATGAAAGTTTGGAACTATTTCATGAGTGATTTATATGCTCTTCCGCTTATGAATATTTATCAAGGGATAATGCTATGGGCAATTGTAGCACTTTCTTTATATTTATTAAATAATAAAAGAGCTCTTATTGGTTTTAATTCATTTCAAGGACTTTCTCCTGAACAAATCAGAGATATTATGAAAAGAGCAAGAGAATCCGAACTAAAAGTACTTAAAAATCTGGAAATAAAAGATATTGATAAGTCAGAAGATAATGATAATATAAAAAATAAAGACATAAATTTCTCTGATGAACAAGAAAAACTTAGGAGATAGTATGAAAAAGGCATTATTATTTTTATTTATAGGTATATTATGTTATATGCAAACAACAATAAATGCTAATGCGGAAATAAAAAAAAATGCCGGATTTATAACATTAAACGCTACAAAAACTCAAGAAGTTGAACCAAATATAGCAAGAATTTCATTTGCAGTAGAAAATACATCTAACAATGCACAAAAAGCTGCAGAAGCAAATAACGAAGTATCAAATAAAATAATAGAAGCCTTAAAACAAATTACACAAACAGGTATTGATACAATAAAAACAAATAATTTTTCTGTCCGTCCTATATATGCATCTTCTCAATCAGGGAAAAGAGAAATTAAAAATTATATGGCAGTTAACTCAATAACAGTAGAAACAAAAGATATAAAAAAAGTTGCAAGTTTTATTGACACTGCTATAGGAAACGGAGCTAACAGAACAGACGGTTTATCTTATTCATTTGAAAATGAAAAAAAATATTGCAATAGTTTATACCCGGAAATAATAAAAGACTTAAGAGAGCAGGCAAATACTCTTGCACAAGCAGCCGGTACAACGATTGACGGAGTAAAACAAATAAATGCCTCTTGTTCCGTTAATTCATTTC
>CANQOM010000083.1 GCA_947625445.1 Candidatus Gastranaerophilales bacterium | reverse complement strand
CTGATTTTACTGCGTCTGTAGAACTATAGCCTAATGCAACTCTGACATTTTCTAACATTGAAGCAATTTCTGCACGGCTTGCATCTTTGTTTGGCGAAATTTCATTAGGATTTGGGAATTCAGATATTCCACCATTTTCAAGAACTTTGGCAGTAGATATTCTTGCCCAATCCGGAACAGTATTTCCGTCACAATATTTATTCAATATTTCATCAGCCTTACAATCATCCATAGGACAATTTATACCTTTAGCCATTATTGAATATGCTTCAGCACGTGAAATAGGCTGATTTGGTTTGAACATATTGTTTGGATAACCTGCCATTAAGCCGTTTGATACTGCCTTTGCAATGGTTTTGTTTGCCCAATGTGATTGAGGAACATCCTTAAACATATTATTCGGGCATGTAACATCATCATTTAAATTAAAGCCTTTAACAACTAAAGTTGCCATTTCTGCTCTTGAAACAGGTAAATTAGGCTTAAATGTTCTGTCAGGATATCCGGCAATGATATTATTATCAGTTAAAGTATTAATATCGCAGCTAGCCCAATATCCGTCAGGAACATCTTCAAAAGCGCTGACTATGGGAGCAGCACCACCTGTTGTCGCAGAATAGTCAAAAGGTTCATAACTTTTTTTTGTTACGTCCATACTTGTATTTGTATGAATTTGAACAGGGCATCCTGCACCATCAATGTGTTTAGGATTTCTGTCAACAGAAATACCGTGATTAAAAGGTGCATTATCAAGGCAAGGCATAGGGGCAGCAGCGCCTGTCATACTTCCGTCATTGCATCCGCAACCGGAATTAACATAAGGTGCAGCAGCACCTGTTATAGCTCCGTTATTGCATCCGCAGCCTGTATTCATATAAGGGGCTTCTGCTACCGGCACTCCTGAAAATCCCGGCATTGAATCATCACCAATATATATTGCGTTATTTCTTTCACCTACTACTTGGTTATTTCCGTATATAGCATTAGGATATGCATATACTTGTTGTTTAAATTTGTCGCCAATATTTGTTCCGGGGCAAACCGCACAAGTTGGGTTTGATGGTGCCGGGCATTGTGCTATCGGCGGGCATTGATTACATGAGTCAGATAATGGCTGGCATGAATCACAATCTTTTTTAATTTTTTCACATGGTTCACATGTTGTTGTTTGAGGTTGGCAAGAACAACTATCTATATCATTAAGACATTTCGGACATTTTGCTGTTTGTGGTGTCACAGGAGAAGGGCATCCAGACAATGGGCAAGCTGCCAAAAGCTCATTTGATGTTTCGGTTGCTGTTTCTTGTGAAAAACCTGCATTGGTACCTGCTAATACACCGATTGTTACTACGGCGGCAAGTGTCATTTTGTTTAATCTCATTTTTCCTCCTTGTTCATAAAAGAAATGTTACAGGCAAACACTTCTTTTTTTGTATATATTTTTTGTTTGTTATTTTTTCGTTTTCTATCTTTGAATTATGATATGTTAAAGGCCTCATGTTCATTACCTTATTTGAGTATTATTTTGGGCTATTATTCTAACTTTCAAAATTTGAATATTTATCTTAAAAATCATTTAAACAGTTTAGTATCTTCTCTAACTTATTCATACTTGAAGTTGATTTTTTATTTTTGCATACTGATAAAATGAATTATGTTATTCGCCAAACGGTATATTTTGATGAATCTTAATGAAAATTGTCTGCTTAAATTTTTAATAAATCCTGATGAACTTATGGATTTATCTGAGGTCTTTTTAAAGAATATTGAAGAAATTGATAAAATCTCTAAAATAGATAATAATTAATCTAGCGGAGATTTTATGAAAAAATTTATTAATATATTATTCAGGCATAGGTTTGACATAATTTACGGTAGTATATTAATTTTGTTTCTTTTATTTATGTTTATTTTTTTCCCGAAAACAGAAACAAAAAATATAATTAATGCTATGGAAAATAAGTCTTTTGACTTAAGGCAGAGTATTATTTCAAAAAATAAAAAATCATCTGATGACATAGTTATAGTTTCGGTAGATGACCCTTCATATGAATATTTGCTTGATAAATACGGTGATTGGCCTATTCCGAGAGATGTTTATGCTCAAATTCTTGAATACATTCAATCACAAGGGGCAAAATATGTCGGATTCGATTTATTATTTATTAAATCTTTAAATCGTATCCCTCAAAGTGATAATAAACTTATAAACAGTTTTAAAAAATATAAAAATACATATACCGCTCTTAATTTTGACAATTACTCTAAAGAACTTCGAACTCCCCCTGTCATTGATGATAAATTAAAAACTAAAATTACTCTTCCTGACTCAATAAAACCTTTTGAATTTACAAATTGCAGACTTATTTTATCTGAAATTATTGAAGCTACAAAAAATATCGGGCATATAAATACTCCAAAGTCTGATGACGGATTTATAAGACAAATTCCTTTATTTATTAAATATAACAACGATATTTACTCTTTTATGACATTTAAATTAGCTCTTGATTCGTTAAACATAGATATAGAAAAATCACATTTTGACAAAAACAACAATCTTATAGTAGGTAATAAAAAAATTCCGCTTTCAAATAATGCAGAAGCAATTCTGAATTGGTACTCACCTAAATATGACGGGGATTATACTTTCAAATATATTTCTTTTTGGGAAGTATTAAAATCATATGAAGCCAAAAAAAATAACAATAAAGAAATTCTGCCCCAAGATACTTTTAAGAATAAAATTGTATTCATCGGAACAAGTGTATTTTCCCTTTCGGATATTAAAACAGTACCTGTAAGTAAATATATGCCGGGGGTTGAAATTCACGCTACACTTTTAAATAACATTATTGATAATAGTCTTATTAGAAAAGCAAGTAACAGTCAAAATATTTTAATAACTGTATTTCTGGCATTTATCTGTATAATGACAGTATTCAAAATACGCTCAGTAACGATTGGAATTACACTTTTCGGAATTATAAACATCGTATTTCTATATATTTCAACATATGTTATGGAAAAATATAACATATGGATATGGACAATTATACCTTTAATTACAACTGTTATAACATTTTTATATTCATATATCATTAAATATTTAATAAAATCAAGAGATTTTGAATACACATATAAACTTGCCACTACAGACGGGCTTACAGAATTGTACAATCACCGCTATTTCCAAGAACAAATCAGATTTAAAATAAAACAGGCAGAAAGATTGAACACTACATTTTCTCTTATAATAGCAGATATAGATTTTTTTAAAAAATTTAATGATACATACGGACATCAAGCAGGAGATGCAGTGTTAAAAGAAGTTGCAAAAACTTTAAAATCTTGTGTAAGAAGCGAAGACTATGTATGCAGGTATGGTGGTGAAGAAATGACAATAATACTAAATAATACAAACCGAGAAAGTGCCTATCTTATTGCAAAAAAAGTCTGTGACACAATAGCTTCAAAAAAATATCAATTAACACCTGATTTAGAAGTAAATGTAACTCTCAGCCTCGGGGTTGCATCATATCCAAACGACGGTAAAACTCCTTCAGCCCTTATTGAATATGCCGATAAATGTTTATATAAAGCAAAAGAAAACGGAAGAAATCAAGTCGGTTTTATTGAATAAAGTTTTGTAAATTTTTAATTAAATAATCAAAAAAACAGACACTTATTCATATTCAGATGTTTTTACAAAACAGAATAAAGTAAAGGGATTTATTGTGAAAGTATCTAAAATTAACACTCAAAATCTAAACATTTACAACCAACCGGCACAAAAACAGAGTAATAATAAAACACAAGATACCGCACAAAAAGAAATAAAAGAATTATCAAATATATATTATAAACCAATATCTTTTGGCAGAAGCGAAAAAGAACACAAGAGTTGGGGTGCAAATATTGACCCTGTTACAAAAGAAGTATCTTTTAAAATCTTAACCTACCCTGATACACAAGCAGTAACAGTAACTGTCAAAAAAAGAGGCAAAAAATCAGAGAGAATATATGAACTAAAGAATAAAGGTGAAGGTGTTTTTGAATCATATCGAAAATTACCAAAAGGCGAAGTTGAACACGGAGACAGGTATTACTATACAATCTATAAAGGCAACGGAGATGTAGATAAAGTTAAAGACCCGTATTCTTTCAGACAAGAAAAACTTTTAGGAGAATCAACAATATATGACCATTCCTTGTATTACTGGAATGACAAAGCATGGTTTGACGAATCCAATAAAACAAGAATATCCAGAAGAGCAAACGAACAAAACGGTTTAACTCCATTAGATAATGCAAGAATATATGAATTAAATATTCCTACTTTTACAAAAGAAGGTTCATTCAACGGTGCAAAAAGAAGATTAAAAAGCTTAAAAGATCAAGGATTTAATGCAATAGAAAT
Source organism: Candidatus Gastranaerophilales bacterium (assembly GCA_947625445.1). Lineage (GTDB taxonomy): Bacteria > Cyanobacteriota > Vampirovibrionia > Gastranaerophilales > Gastranaerophilaceae > Avigastranaerophilus. The sequence goes on along the minus strand of CANQOM010000083.1, from coordinate 2,589 downwards.
AATGCCCGTTGAAAATACATATTCATTTAATTGGGGCTATGACGGTGTTGATAAATTGGCACCGGCAGAACATATGGGAGGACCGGACAGTTTAAAATCACTTATTGACTACGCTCATAATATAGGATTAAACGTAATAATGGATATGGTTCCAAATCATTTAGGTCCTGACGGAGCATCTTTACTAAAGACTGGTCCGTTTATTAAAGGAACTAACTGTTTCGGAGAAGCGTTTAACTTTGAAGGTGAAAATTCAAAATATGTAAGAGATTTTATAGCTAATGCTGCATTAAATTGGCTAAATAATTACCACTGTGACGGTTTAAGACTGGACATGACAAAATTTATGGAATCAGACTACACTATGAAACAGATAGCTGCCGAAGTAAATTATCATAACCCTGATGCCTTCTTAATTGCAGAAGATGCCAGAAACGGTATAAGTGTTGATGACAACGGAAATTTTTGGAACAATTGGGAAGAATTACATGACAAAAGAGTTGTAAATCCTTTAAAGCAATATGAATCTGGTGAAGGAAGCGACGAAAATACACACGCTTATGCCATAGAAAAAATATCAAACGGAGATACTTCTTTAGGTAGATTAGGCTACGATAGCGAATGGGATTTTAATTATTTCCATACCTTAAAAGATTCTCTTTACGGAATTGTAGATCTTGATAAATTAGAAAAAGCTTCATATTGTTCTCAAGGCAGAGTTAAATATGTTATGAGCCACGATGAAATAGGTAATCTTGAAGGAACAAGACTTATTTCTAAATTGATGGAACCTATGCTCCATCTGAGTGAAAATATGATACTTAATGAAAAAGATTTAGAAAGAGCAAAAAAGTTAAGTGAATTAAGAAATTCATCTTTTGAACAAGAAAAAGAAATGGTTAAAAATCAAAAGGCTGAATTTGCAGCTGAAAAACTTGCTATTATGCTTCAAACAGGAATGTTAGATAAATATAATACAAAAAATATAGATTCAAAAAGGGCTTCAAATCATATAGATAAATTATTTAAAGAAAAAATATTAACACCTTTAGGAATAAAACATTCCTCAGGAATAAATTACGAACTTGTTGAAACTATATTTAATAAAAGTTTTGATAAAAATAAATCGGCACTAGCAAAAACATATTCAATACCCGGTCCTGTTATGATTTTTCAAGGAGATGAAAGAGCCGATTTAACACCTTTTAGATTTTTTAGACAGTTCCAATCAAGCAGAAATGAAACAAATTTACACCTTGAAAAAGGTTATGATACCGGAAGAGAAGGTTTAAAAGAATCCACTCTCGGATTAATTGAATACTCTTATTCGGGTAAACATCAAATGAATAAATTTGCCAATCTTGTTAAAGATTTAAATAAGATTACAAGCGAAAATCCTGCATTGACAAAAGGAAGACTAATTCCTGAAAATACAGTAAAACATACTCCTTCTCAAGTAATTGCAAGCCACTCCAAAGATAATAATAGCGGCAATGAAATTTTTACAGTTACTAATTTTAACGATGCTGATTACCCAAGATTTGATGCCGCTGACTACTATATTAAATTCCCAAAAGGTCAATGGATTGAAATATTAAATACGGATGATAAAAGATATAACGGTACCGGCAATTTTAATAATAAAAATATAATCACAAGTGACGGTCAAAATAATTCATCTATTAAATTAAAAGGACAATCTACAATACTATTTAAACGTATAGCATAATTTTGTTTCGCTTTGTAAATTACCAGGCAATTTTTTTAAAAAAAATTACTTTATATAAGTAAGGTTAGAAAAAGGGGTATTTATATGAATCCAAAGTTAGTAAAATTTATGGTAGAAATGCAAAACAGTGAAACAAAAGAAAAAGAATCTAAAAAAGAAATAATTCTTTCTAAAGCTTACGGCAGATTTTTATTTGATTGCACTAAACTTGCAAAAGTAACAATACCAATTGACAAAAAATAGAATAAATTAAAAAAAATAATCAGGCAAATCATTAATTGCCTGATTTTGTATGCAATTACAAAAAAAAGGCAGCCTAGCGTTAAATCGACTGCCATGGAAGTAATTATTATTACTATATTGTGATTGTCTTTTGCTTTATATTATTTATTCTTTGCTTCAAGTTTTTCTAATCGTTTTGAAAATTCAATATTTTGTTTTTCTAATTTTTCTTCAAGCAATTTATTTTGTTTTTCCAGTTCTGATATTCTCTTATCCAAACCTAAAATTTTTGCACACAACTCTTTTATTGAGTTAATCATTGCATAGAACATCTCGTCTTGTGTAATTGATAAGAAACCTTCTTTATCTTTCATCACTGAATTAGGGAATATTTTTTGAAGTTCTTGAGCTATAACACCAACTCTAGTTGTTTTCTTTTCATCTTTTTTATAGTTGAAATTAACTACATGAATTTTATTAATTTCCTCAAGCCCTGCTTTGCTATCACCCAAAATATTTTTTAAACGAATGTCTGACGATGTTTGAGGAGTTGCTCTAACAATGGCATCTTGACCGACAACTCCTTCTAAAATACTGCCTATTCCTACATAATTATCCCTATTTTTACAACTTGAACC
>CANQOM010000082.1 GCA_947625445.1 Candidatus Gastranaerophilales bacterium | reverse complement strand
TGTTGAACCAGAACGGGTAGCAATAGCACCACCTATAGTATCAGATAAATTATTTATAAAATCAGATTTTTTAATATCAACAGTTGAAGTGCCTCCGACAAATATAGCACCTCCGCCTTCACTACCGGTAGCAGAATTAGAGCGTGCTTGAACATATTCAACACCAGTAGTTTTATTATCTTTAAAGAGCGAATTAGTAATGTTAGTTTTACCACCTACCCAAATAGCACCACCTTCAGATTCAGCCAAATTGCTTTCAAATACCGAATCTTCAACATCTAAAGTATTATTACTATAGTAATCATCAGAATAGATGGCACCACCTTGTCCGCCTGAACCTCCATTTTTTATAGCATAGTTATTTTTAAAAGTTGTTTTTGTAACCTTTGTCGTTGTGTTATTATTAGATGCTGCAATCGCACCGCCATATACAGAGCTATTTTTTGTAAATTCAGAATTTTCAACCGTCAAATTAGTTACATCACTTTCACTATTGTTATTAGCATTATAAATTGCGCCGCCCATAAAGTCTGCAGTATTATTTTCAAATAATGAATTTGTAACCTTTACATTTGAGTGATTATATATAGCACCTCCATTATTCGGTGAAGTATCAGACTTCGCTTTATTGCCGGTGAATACAGAATCTGCAATATTCAATGTACTAGCATTACTATTACCATCATATGTATTATATACATCATTATATATTGCTCCGCCAGAATTTGCTTCATTGTTTTTAAATACGGCTTTTTGTATTGAATTTTCACTGGTGCTTGAATTATATATAGCACCTCCCATTGTAGACATATTGCCTTCAAATAGAGCATTATTACCTAATGTTAAAGTACCTACATAATTATAAATAGCACCACCTAAAGTATTTGAAACATTATTTCTGAATACGGCATTTTCACCTAATGCTAATGTACCACCATAATTAGATATAGCACCACCCGCATAAGTTACCGTATTTCCTTCAAATAATGCATTGTTTCCTACAGTTGTTTTAAAAGCAGCATTATATAAAGCACCACCATAACCATATACTGTCGAAGGATCAGTGCCTGCTTTATTATTTCTGAATATAGCATTATCACCTATCGTAAAAGAACTATAATTACCCTCCGTATATGCCCCTTCACTAACTGAAATAGCACCGCCAAAAACAACATCCTGAGTATATCCTTCTTCATTATCAAAACCTGCTTGATTTCCTTCAAATAGTGCATTATTACCTATTGTAAAATTTGAGGGTTTTGCATCATCATTTAAAGTATAAACACTTATAGCTCCACCATCGCGCCCTGCTTGGTTGTTTTTAAATGTAACATTATCGTCTATTGTTACGTCATTGTGCTTGTAAAGACCAATTCCGCCACCTTCTACTGCTTTGTTGCTTTCAAAAGTTACTCCTTTGCCTATTGTAACATTGCTATTTCCATCACCTTCGGATGAAATAGCTCCGCCTTTCTGCAAGGAGGTATCTTCATCTGAATTAAACGCAGTATTATTTTTAAAAGTTACATTATCTTCAATATTTATAGTGCCGTCATAATTAGTAATCGCACCACCTTCATACCTTGTAGTAGAATTGTTTTCAAATGTAGAACCTGATTTAACAGTTACTTTTCCTTGATGGTTATTAATTGCACCGCCGGTTTGCGCAGTATTACCGGTAAATGTACTTTGTATTGTCAAATCACCATCTTTATCATTGTATATAGCACCACCATATCTTGCGTGATTACCATTAAATGTCGAATTTGTAATTGTTGCTTTGCTATTGTTGTATATAGCACCGCCCTCGCTTTCTTCTTGCCAAAGCTCTGCTTTTTCACTCGCTTTATTATTTGAGAAAGAAGAATCCTCAACTGTCAAAGTGCCTTCATTATATATGGCACCACCCTTACCTTTATAATAACTTGCTTTATTATCTTCAAATTTAGCACCTTGTACATTCACAGTACCTTCATTATACACGGCACCGCCTGAACTAGATGCGGTATTATTTTTCAACGTACTTTCGGTAACATTATTTGTGTTCTCTTCATCAACTTTTAAAACACCGCCATTTGTATCACTATATTCTGTATATTCTTTATTAGTTAAATTTTGATTTTCAAGATGCCCTTGGGTTGCGTTAGCATCTTGCAATGATAAGGCAAAACAAATAAATAAAACTGCTAAAAGAATTCTTCTCTTTTTCAATTACTACTTCTCCTATTCAAAATCAGATGGTGGGCAGTACTGGACTCGAACCAGCGACCCCCACAATGTCAATGTGATGCGCTACCAGCTGCGCCAACCGCCCTTTTATTCAATTATAAATGAAATATTATTTTTGTCTAAGATATTTTAATTTAAAATTTACATTCCTTTTGTTATCTTATCACAAAAATATAATTTTTATAAAAAATCTTATAATTTGAATTATAAACTTAACTAAAAAAAGAATTAAAGAATAAGGCAACCTGAAAATTAGAGCTAAAAACCTTTTTGTAATTTTATTTTTTTTATTAGATAAAATATCGCAATTGTATTTAATTTTATTAATTGCTTTCAATAATTTATCATCATCCATCATAAAAAGTGAAGGTTTTAATTTATAATCTTTATCACAATACTTTTTATAATTTTCAAGCCATTTATAATGATGCCATAAATCTGTATACATTGAACCAATAGTATTTTCATACTTACTAATCATATGTTTATTAAACCATATACCCGATTGAGCATAATCAAGAGCAATAAAATTATTAATGAAAACCAACTGAGATTTTTTTATGGTTTCTTTATTATAGTCCCAACCATCTCTCATTTTTATATCAGCGAAATTTCTCGAGAAACATTGATATGCAAAATATTGCTCAGAAGCAAATCTATGTTTTAATTCACCGTAAGGAGATTTTTTATCAACGAAATAAGTCGTATATTCAGGTTCATTGACGAAAGGAGTATCCATAAAATATGTTTTTAAATCTTCTGTTAAGCCAAAAAACCACCAATCGGAAAAATGGAAAGGAATTATTCCAAATCTTGTGCTTACTGAATGAATTATAATTCTATTTTTAAATAGTTTGTATTCATCACATCTTTTGGGAAATTTGTCGTAATAATTCAAAAAAGAATTACTGTCAAGAATAATATCACTTCTGACTTTTAGTGCATATTTAGTATCAACTCTTTTTAATCCTTCTTTTGTAGAATGCAGTTGACGATTCAAATTGTTGTAAATCTTACCCCCCCCCGATGAAATTACGTAAAAAGCACCGGGGTCTTTATTTAAAAGCAATACATCATAATCAAGCCCTTCAACATTACTTCCTTCCCAAGTTGAAAGGATTATTTTAGCTTCCGGTAATTGTTTTCTTATACTGTTTAAACATTTAGGAGTTTCTGTAAGGTCAATTGCCCCCTGAACAACTACAGAAATATCTTTTGAATCTATCATTATTTATCCCCCGCGCAACTTATGTCTTAACTCTTTTACCGGAATAAACCAAGAAATAATTTTTCTTAGGATACGAAATTTAGGCATTTTCTTATCTTTTTGTATAATCATAAATAATTTATTATTATCAAACTTCTTTTTCAATTCCGGCTGGCAAAGATATATATTAAATTTTTTCCAATTATCATTAACAAATATCAATGAAGGATACCAAAATTCTTCAAAAACTCCGCACCTTGATACTATCCCTATGTCTTTTATCTCAAAATTTTTATAAAGAATCAAATAATACATATAAATATAATAATCAAAATCGTACCACGTAAATTTTTTAATGTTTTTATTATAATTTATTTTTTCAAAAAAATCATTTAATGTACTCATTTCATATATACAAGGTTGATTAAACCATAGATATAATTCTGAATCCAAAACATGATTTCCAATACAATCTGAAAAATATTTTTTACACGAATTTTTAACACCCGTTAAATCAAAAATTGTTCTGTTACCCAGTAATACTTTATTCTTAAAATACTCTTTACAAACATCCTCAATATTAACATTTCTAATAAATTCTGTTTCAGAATCAATTACAATAGCATATTCATATTTATCTTTTATTAAATTAAGAGCAAAAAATTTTTTCTTGGTTATAATTCCGTCAAGTTTATCACATATTACATTTTCAGGCAAAACTATATGAAAAATCCCCCCCCCCGACGTATTTGAAGAGTTTTCTATCTTCTTGAGAAGTAAAAACAAAATATATATCTGCTTGCAAATTTATAAAAAACTTTTTGTATGATTTTATCAAACTGTATGCAAAACTATAATGTGGAGGATAAACAGGAACAACAAAAGCTATTTTATTCATTATATTCTCCTTCATACTTATCGTCTGACGCTCCGGGATATTTAACTACAACATTTTTAGTCCCGTTTTCTAAACATTCAAAATCTGTTGATTCACAAGGTTCCATAACAATAATATCACCTTCTTTGTATATAATATCATTCATTTTAACCTTTCCTGAAATAATAACAGTTATTTCAGTAGCAATCTTATGAAAATGTCTATTTTCATAATCACCTTTTTTATACTCTTTAACTGCAACTTCAACATCATTTGTCGGAATTATAGAGGGATAAAAATTACCGACAAACCAACCCTTTTTCATATCACTTAATTTGAATTTTTTCATTTTTTATTGTTCTTTCTAATTTAGTGTCACAACCTTCCATTTGCTCATCTATATATAAGCCGCTCTAAAATTTGTACTCATACCTTCAGAGTACCCCCTCAAAAAAATTTACACGGAGATTTTACTTTTATATTGAATATAATTATTTAAATCTTCCGGAGTTCCGGTTCCATGCATTTTATTTTTATCAATAGTGTATATTCCGAATTTTTTGCCGTTTAATATTGCATAATTATAAACAGGTGCAACATAAAATTCATTTTTTACTCTGTCATTTCTTACAATCATGTCAATAGCATTTTCTACAAAATCTTTTCCTCTTTTAAAGTAATATATACCGACAGTTGCATTATTTGATATAACTTCTTTTTCTTTAATCTCTTGAATTATACCCATAGAATCAGTTCTTGCGTAAGACCATTTAGAATCATTATCTTCAAAACATAAAACAGAACCATCCAGATTCCTGTTATCAGAGTCATTTATAAAATCACTAATATTAATATCGACAATCTGGTCCGAATTCGCAATTAATAATGGTATATCATTATTTATTAATCTGTGTGAATACAGAACCGTACAAGCTGCACCTTCAGTTAATTTATCAATCAGAACAAATTTTGCTTTATATCTATTAATAATATGATTCACCGTATTTTGCTCATTTAAATAATGTTCTTTTCTTGCCAATAAAATAAATTCAGCATTTTCAACAGACAAATTATCCAGAACATGGCAAATCATAGGCTTAGATAATACATCAATAAACGGTTTCGGTTTGGTATACCCTGCATTTAAAAACCTTGAGCCCATACCTGCCATAGGTATAACTATATTAATCACGTTGACTACCTCCCCATCTTTGTGCCACCCAACTTTGATACATTTGATAATTTGCAAATGATATATAATCTTTTTTAGCTATTTCATATATACCTATTTTCTTTTGATTTAATATCATTTCATTAAACGTTGAACTTATATAATAAATTCCTTGCGTATTTACGTCCTTTTCAATTACTGAAAAAGAAGCATTTACAAAATCCGAACCTTTTTTATAATAACAACAACCTGTAGATGCAATATTAGAAATTGGTCTTTTTTCACTAGTTTGAATTACAAAACCACTCTCGTCAAGCAAAACAAAACTATATTTTGGATGAACTGCATTAATAGTAATAATACCGCCGTCAAGATTTCTTTTCCTAAAATTTTCTATAGCAGGTTTTATATCTGTTTTAATAAATTGGTCACCATTTAATATTAAAAGTTCTTCATCATTATTTATTTTATCTATTGCAAAAAGAGCAGTACAAACGGCGCCTTTTGTTTCGCCATTTACTTCAATAGCGGAACATTTTGGACTAAGAATTTTTAATGTATCTCCTAAATAATATTTTTGCTGATCTTCTTTTCTAATAATACAAGTAATTTTATCTCCAAAAAATTCCAAAGATTCTATAATTCTTTGAATAATTGGCTTATTCTGTACTTCAAGAAGATATTTAGGATATAAATGTCCGTTTTCTTCAAAATCAGAAGCATTACCTGCCATTAATATAAGAATATTCATTTAAGAGCCCTCCGACATCAAAGAATTATTTTCAATCTCACATATACGTTTTTTTATATTTGAATAAGTTACATCATAAACACCATCAACTTTTAAAAGATTTGCACCTGAAGCTAAAGCGGCTTTTACTCCATTTTCGTTATCTTCTACAACAAGACATTCTTCAGGAGTCAATTTAAATTTTTGAATTGCTTTAATATATATTTCAGGATCAGGCTTAGACTTAGTTACATCTTGATTAGAAAGTGTAAAATCAAGATATTTAGACAAATCTGCCTTCTCCATCATCATATCTATAGTAACTCTGACAGAATTAGAAGCTAACGCTAAACCGTATCCTTCCTGCTTTAATTTAGATAATGCATATTGATGATTAAAAATAGGTTTACATTTCAAATATACGTGTTCCATAGTATAAATCTGTTTCATATGATTAATAAAAGAATGAAGACCAACAGGCAATCCCTTTTCTTTTGAAAGCATTTCAAGCTTCTTTCTTGTCGGAAGTCCGTCAAAGGTTACAAGATGATCATAACGTGAAATTTTAAATCCGAATAATTCTAATGCTTGATTCAAAGCTTCATAATGCCAATCTTTTGCATCAATAAGCACGCCATCCATATCAAAAATAATAGCCTTAATTTTAGACATAGAAAAACTCCTTTGCCTTATCGGGGTAATCAGTACAAAGCATAATATTAGGAATATTTTTATACCGTTTCCAAACTTCTAAATAGCTTCGTTTATGCAGCTCCGGAGAAACAATGCATAGCTTAAATCCCCCCCCCCGAGGCGATTTTTATTATATCTTTTTCATAAAACCAATCATTTATAAAACTATCTAACCATATAC
>CANQOM010000081.1 GCA_947625445.1 Candidatus Gastranaerophilales bacterium | reverse complement strand
TCTATTTCATTAGCCTTAAATTCATTTCTTATTTCCTCTAACTGAGGCTCTAATATTTTTCTTCTTTCTTTGAATGATTCAACCTGTTCGGTTATTTTCTCTATTTCATTTACAGATTTATTCTTTTTAGTTTCTGCACCTAATAACTCTTCTTGTACTAAATCTCTTTGTTTTTGAAGTTCTATAAGTTTTTCACCTAATGTTTTTATCTTTTCTTCAAGCGCTTGAGATTTTACTTCTATTTCTTTTATTTCGTCTAAAAATTTTATTTTATCTTCTGAGGCAAGTTCATTATCTTTTAAAATTCTTTGAATTTGCTCTTCTTTTGTTTTCATTAACTCTTTATTAAATTCTATATCCCTTTTGGATTCATTTATCTCGGTATTATACTTCTGAATCTTATTCTGATATTCTTTTATCTTACCCTCAATGGCAGCAGTCATTTCTTTGAGTTTCTTTAACTCACCTTCCGTCATTTTACTTTCTATTTCGGTAATTTTATCTTGAAGAGACAACATTTTATCATTTAAATCGACCAACTTCTCTTCATATTGTTCAAGTTTCTTTTCTATATTCTGAATTTTAGGTTCGTTTCCTTTTATAATCTTATTACACTCTTCTATTTTTACTTCATTATTTTCAGAATTTTTATTCAGATTATTTAATTCTAATTGTGCTCCTTTTAAAGCCGTTACAATATTATTATAATTAGTTCTAATTGTTTCTTGCTTAGATTCAAGATCTTCTCTTGTATCTTCAAGTATTTTTTGCTGATTTTGAAGTTCATTAAATTTTGACTTGAACTTATTTAACTCATCATCCTGATTTTGACTAAACTTTAAGCCTGTGATTTTTCTGTCACCACCTGTTATTGCCCCTGATTTATCAAATAAACTCCCATCTAAAGTTACAAGACGATACTTTCCTATAAGTCTTTTTGCACTGTCATAATCTTCTACTATTAAAGTATCACCCAACGCATAATAAAAAGCATCTATATATCTGTCATCAAAATCAATAAGATTAATCGCATAGTCAATTACTCCCTTTTCCTTGGGGATTCTTAAACTTGAAGGTGCCTTTCTTAATTTATTTAAAGGTAAAAATGTTGCAACCCCTGCTTTTGCAGATTTTAAATAATCTATACATACTCTGGCTACATCTTCATCATCTACAATAATATTCTTCATTCTTCCGCCCATTGCAACTTCAAGTGCGGTTGAATATTCTTTTTCTACCTTCCCTAACTTAAACATAGGAGCATGCACCCCTCTTATATTTGATTTTACAACGTAATCAATAGGTTTATCGAGGTTTGTTTGTTCATATGCAACCTTTTGAGTTTCTATTGTTATTATTTTCTTTTGCAGCATCTGAATATCGTGCATTATATCCGATATTTCATTTTTATTTTTATCAAGATTATAAATAACATTTTCTTGGGCCAGTTTGTAATCTTCAGATTCTTTTGTAAGTTCTTCTATTTGCAACTTTAGTTTATCTTTATTGTCATTGTAGTTTACCTTAAATGTATTCATTTCTGACAACGATTTTTTAGCATTTTCAAGCTCTTTTTTTAAAATATTTAACTCGGATTCTAACGGAATTGTTTCTGATTTTATATTCCATTCATCTTCTTTTAATTTTTCAAGTTCTTTTTTTAAATTGTTTCTTTCTTCAATTTGTTTATCAGCATTCTTATTAAGACCTGAAACTTCTTCCAGAATCTTTTGCAGTTCAGTTTCTTGTATTTTTATATTCTCTTCGACAAATGCAATTTCTTTTTGCTTTTCTTCTATTTGTATATTAATTTTTTGTATTTTATCTTTATGATTTTCAATCCCGTTTTTAGCATTTTCAATAGTCTTTAAATTATCATGAATTGTTTTTTCTAAAGAAGATATAGCAAGATTTTTTCTTGATATTTGACCTTTTAACTCTTCTAATTGTTTTTGAGTTTCAATCTGTTCGGCTTCTCCGTTATTTTTTACACTCTCGGAAATTTCATTATATCTTTTTTTGATTTCTATTAAGGATTCTTCTAATTTTCTTAAGTTTTCTTCCTCTTCTTTTTTCTTTTTATTAAATTCTAAAATATTTTGATGCGCTAATTCTAAATTACGCTTTATTTCAAAATATTTTACGGTAGTTATTTGACTTTCAAGCTGGAACTTTTCATACTTTAGTTTTTGATATTTTAATGCAGTTTCTTTCTCTGAAGCTAAACGTTCAATTGTACCTTCTATTTCTCCTAATATTAAGTTTGCATTTTTAACCCGTTCTTCAACTGTTAATAATTCACCCTGAGCTTTTTCTATTCTCCTGTTAAAATCTGCAACCCCGGCTATTTCATCTATTATTTTCCGTCTTTCTAAATTTGAACAGTTAATCATACTTATAACATCACTTTGCATCATGACATTATAACTATTCGGCGTCACTTGATATTTCTCAAGCCTAGTATGAATATCAGTTAAAGTTGATACTTTATCATTCATATAATAAATGCTATTGTACCCTTGTGAAGATTTTTTTATTTTTCTTGCAACACTTATAGCCTCTTCTTCACTATTTTCGGGTTCAAAAATAACTTTAACGTAGGCCTCATTCTTTTTTGTATGTGTGGAAATAAAGTCAGATAATTGTTCCGTACGCAAATTTCTTGCACTTGTTAACCCCAGTGCAAACAAAATACTGTCTATAATGGTACTTTTACCTGAACCGTTCGGCCCGCCTATTGTCGTAAACCCTTTTAAAAACGGTATCGTCATACCATTGGCAAACGATTTAAAATTATCTATTTCCAGTTCTTTTATGTACATAAATTTGATATCACATATGTTGATAATTATATTACACAACAAATAAATATAATAGTCAAAAATATTACATATCTTTAAAAATTTATCTAAGAAAATTTTATGTAAATTACTTTTATAAAAATAAAAAAAGTATTATACTTATATTATGTCCGAGTAATCTAATAGAAAGTATTAAAATGAGTGAATATTCAATAAATTCAATATTAAAAAAGGCGAAAGAAATAGGTGCTTCAGACCTTCATTATATGGTAGGAGAAGTTCCATGTTTTCGTATTAACGGGAAAATATTAAAATCAAAATTACCGCCTGTTACAGAAGATGATATGATGCGAGCAATAGAAACAATGGTTCCTGTTGCAATGCGTGACAGAATATATCAATTCTATGATTCTGATTTTCCTTATGAATTAAAAGGTGTATCCAGATTCAGAGTAAATTTGGCTATGTCTTTTGGATTTCATTCTATGACCGTACGTTTGGTACCTTATGATATTCCGACATTTGAACAATTAAATTTGCCTGATTGCATATCAAATTTTGCTAATTTTGATAACGGAATTGTGTTGGTAACAGGAGTTGCAGGTTCAGGTAAATCAACAACAATTGCATCTCTTATTGAACATATTAATCAAACAAAGAATAAGCATATAGTTACTATTGAAGACCCGATTGAATATATATATAGAAGTTCAAAATCAATATTTACTCAAAGACAAATCGGAATTGATACAACAAGCTACATTGATGGTTTAAAATTTGCCTTAAGACAAGATCCTGATGTTATATTGATTGGTGAAATAAGAGATATGGAAACCGTTAGAAGTGCACTACATGCTGCTGAAACAGGGCACCTTGTTTTTGCAACTTTACATACTTTTAATGCTATACAAACAATTAACCGTATATTAAGCTTTTTCCCTCCTAATGAAAGAGAAGTTATAAGAAGTCAATTTGCAGAAGTTTTCAGAGGCTCTATTTCTCAAAAACTTTTACTTAAAAAAGATGATTCAGGCAGAATCCCTACTTTTGAAATCTTATTTACCACTCCTACTATAAAAGATTTTATTTTAAAAGATGAATTGGAAGAAATTTATAAGCTTGTTCAAAAGGGATCTTATAATGATATGATTACATTTAATATGTCGTTATACAATCTGTACAAACAAGGTTTAATATCAAAAGAAGTAGCAATAGAACACAGTGATAACAGAAATGAATTATTACAATATATGAGAGGTGTATACTCAGGCAGCGAAAAAATGGATTTTTAGTTGGAAATAATGAAAGAACAGTTTATTACAAATGTAATCAACCTCAAATCATATAATATAAGTGAATCCGATAAAATAATAGTAATGTATTCCAAAGAAAGAGGATTAATAAGAGGGGTTGCTAAGGGGATAAAAAAAACAAAAAGCAAACTTGGCGGAAGAATGGAACTACTGGTCGCCAATCAAATGATGCTTAATAAAGGCAGAAATCTTGATACTATTTGTCAAGCTGAAGCTTTAAATACATTTTTTAATTTAAGAAGTGATATAAATAAACTGTTTTATGCTATGTATTGTTGTGAAATAGTCAATAATTTCGGAGTGGAAAACGACCCTAACAGTGAAGATATTTATAATCTTTTTTATACATTATTAGAAAAAATGTCTGAAGCAAAAACAAAAGAACAAATTATGTTATGTGTTTTAAGATTTCAACTTAAAATTATGGATATAACAGGTTATACTCCGGAATTTGAAAGTTGTGTTAAATGTCTTAAACCTTGTGAATCAGATGAAATATATTTTTCAATAGAACAAGGAGGCATTATTTGTGCTTCCTGTGCTCAGGACATTTGCAAAAAAATAAAAATCCCCTATAAAATAAAGGAATTTTTATCCGTATTGTTAAAAGAAGATTTTTCTGTTCATACAAAATATGATGACCTTGCTACAGAAAAAATCTGCAATGTTTGTATTAATCTTTTAAAAAATTATATTGAATATTACTCTCCGAAAAAATTTAAAACTGTTAAAATGCTTGAAAGTATAAGGTAAAATATGGATTTGTCACAATATATTGAACATACTCTTTTAAAAGCTGATGCCACTAAAGAAGAATTAATAAATCTGTTTGAAGAAGCAAAAAAATACTCATTTATAGGAGTATGCATTAACGGTTGTAATGTAAAATTTGCAAAAGAATATTTAAAAGGCACACCTGTAAAAATTGTAACAGTTATAGGGTTTCCTCTCGGAGCCTGCATTACGGAAGTTAAAGCGTTTGAAGCTAAAAAGGCTATAGAAGACGGTGCTGATGAAATTGACATGGTTATTAATATACAATCATTAAAAGATAAAAATTATTCTTATACAAAAGAGGATATTCAAAAAGTAAAGCAAGTTTGTAAAAATATACCGCTTAAAGTTATTATTGAAACTGATTTATTAACAAAAGAAGAAATAATAAAAGCCTGCAATATAATAGCAGAAACACAGGCAAATTATGCTAAAACATCAACCGGATTTGTAAAAAACGGTGTTGGTGCAAAAGAAGAAGACATAAAGCTTATGGCTGAAACTTTAAAAAATACTAACGTTAAAATAAAAGCTTCAGGCGGTATTAAAGATAGAGATAAAGCAATATCATTAATAAAATCAGGGGCATCAAGACTTGGAACAAGCTCAGGCGTTAAATTATTGAAAACGGACTCTTATTAATAAGCAGAGATTTCATTTGTTCAGGTGCTGCCATTTTTGTTTTTCGTTCTGCTGCCTTCACAATATTGTTTATTCTGTTATGTTTTAAAGTCCTTTTCATTGCAAAATATATAATCCCAATACCAATTACAATATATTTAAGCTCAGATATAGATTTTTTTATTTTAGTCGTTGCAATTTCTTCTTTTGTCAATTTTGTATTTGAAAGTTTTTTATTGTTTGACTTAAAAGAAGCTGAAGAATATTTAATTGAAGGATTAAAAGATACTTGCATTTTGGATTCCTATTTCTGTTTTAATACATCAGCCGCATTTTTTTCAATATCGGGAGTATCAATTTCGAACAAATGAACTCTTCCTGCACCTAAATCAACCTTTAAATTGTCTTTGGAAGCTTGAAGTGTTGATTCTTGTCCGTATGATTGGAATAAATTAGTTAATTTTTGACTATCTTTTAAGCCCGGAATTTCTATATTTCCCGATTGTTTTGAGTTTACATCTCTATTGGCTACAACTAAAAGAGTTTTTCCATTTAAATGTCTTGCATAGGCTATTATTTTATCATCTTTATTATCTGATTTTAAAGGAATAAAAGAACCTTTAGTTAATATATCATGATACTTTTCGTCATTTCTGACTTCAAGAGTATTTTTCATAAAGTCACCGATTTCAGGGTGTTTACCAATTAACGGTCTTGAGAAATTAAATATATCAGGTTTACTCTTATGAACAGTACATTCATTAGAATCAGTATCTGTTTCATTATCTGTTGTACCTTCATAATCATACATATAATCATCACCTGTTTGGTATCCGTCAAAATAATATGGGTTAAGCATCGGAAGAGTTGCTTGTATACCTGAAACAAGATTTGAATATGTAACTCCGCCATGATTCATTATTGAAATATCATCATGAGTACCGAATGAACCGATAACAGATTTACCTGAATCAAGTTCCTGAGACATTTGAAGATTTTCTTTAACATAATCCATTAATTGAGAAGCTTTAGTCCATTCATGGAATATATGATACTGACCATAATAGCTATCAAATCCGGCCCTTAAAGCATCTTCAGGTCTGTCATAGTTCATATTTAATTGAGGAGAAGCATCTTCATATGTATAACTTTCTGCCAACCACGCAAATTCAGGATCCTTTTGGCGTGAATAGTTTATTAATATATCCCAAAACTGAGTAGGTTTAGTTCTTGATACATCGCTTCTTATTCCGTCAACACCTAAATCAATACACATATCAACAAAATCTTTATGCATTTGAAGTAAGTCTTCATTTAATTCACCTTTGGTTTCATCTTTCCAAGGGCTAAACATTCTAATATCATTCCAACCGCCCGGAGTTTTAGGTGTACCGTCTTTTTCAAATGCCATTAATTCAGGTCTTTCTTTAAATAAATCATAAGAAGCACAACTTGGTAAATCAAGCATTACACTTATACCACGTTTATGACATTCATTTATAAAACCTTTAAATTCTTCTTTAACTGTTCTGGGATCATTTTTATCATCTAATGCAGGGTCAATTTCTAAGAAATTTTTGG
>CANQOM010000080.1 GCA_947625445.1 Candidatus Gastranaerophilales bacterium | reverse complement strand
AAACAATTCGGTGTTCCGTTAAGAGTTCGCAGTTCTTTTAATTTAGATAATTTAGGCACATTAATTATAGGAGTTGAAAATATGGAAATATATAAACCGGTAGCAGGTGTAGCAGCAGATACTTCTCAAGTCAGAATTTTACTTTCAAATCTTCCTGATATTCCCGGTACTGCCGCAAAGTTATTTGGTTCGCTTGCTAAAAATAATATTAGTGTTGATATGATTATCCAATCTCTGGCTATTGAAGGTAAAAACTCTATTGCTTTTACTGTTGATGCTGAAGATTTAGATAAAACCCTTGATATTCTTAAAGGTGAAAAAGAAATTATCAGTTCAGATTCTGTTTCAATAGATAAAGACATTGCTAAAGTTTCAATTGTCGGAGCAGGGATGGTTGACAGACCGGGGATTGCCGCTGATATGTTCCGTTCACTTGCTGACAAAGGAATTAATATTAAAATGATTTCAACAAGTGAAATCAAAATTAGCTGCTTAGTTGAAAAAGAAAATTCTAAAGAAGCCATAAAAGCATTATGTAAAGAATTTGAACTTGAATCAAAAGAAGTTGCTTCTGTTAAAGGTGATTTACCAAATGTTTAATCAATAAACAAATAAAAAGGCGGACTTAATAATTAAGTCCGCCTTTTTATATCTTTTAAATGTATTTCTTCTATTGTATCTATTCTGTGATGTGCAGATTTTGTTGATTGTTCAACTACCGCCATTCTTTCTATAAGACTGTTATGTTTATCTTGTTTTGATTCTAACCTTCTGATTTGTTGTTCAATAAATTTTATACTCATCGCAAGTCCGCCTATAAAAATACCTGCACTTACAACATTTATTACTATTACTATCAACAATTCAAATGTTATTGACATTTCCAACTCCTAAAATTTAGCATTTGAAATACATCAACACACCAAGCCATTATATTGGCTTTTATAGTATTTGTACCCTGTTCTTTTATTACATGTCTGAATATTAATGAAGTTAATCTTCTATATTGTTTGGGAGTTATTGTATTTTTTAAAACCTCGTTTATCATATAAGATTTAAATTCTAAAAGCCAATCATGTACCATAGATGCAATAAGAAAATCATTATCAGTTCTCGAGCCAATAGTTCGCCAGAAAAATCTGGGAATATCAGCCCCATTCCATGTAAATCCGTTAAAAATTGAGAATTTAAACTCTCTTTGTGTTGTTATTATTTTTATTTCTACATTATTACATAGCTCAAAAGGGTATTGTTTCTTATTTTTAATTATTTCTTTTGTATCAGAATCCGATATAACTCTCACTTTAACGTTAGGTTCTTGAAGAAATTCAATGCTAACTATCTTTTCTTTTGTCATTTTAATTACCCTTTTCTAAAAAAATATTATCTAATTGGGTCTCAGATATACCAAATTGTCCTGAAAGTTCATTTAAAAGAGGATTTCCTCTATAAACAAATTGACAGTAATTTAATTCAATTTCAGCACGTGGATTTTGACTTAACATTTGTTTTATATCATTCCAAGAAACACCCAAATCAATAATAGAAAGTAAAAAATCTCTCGGTGTCATTTTTAAATTTAATATACGTTCTTTTTCTTTTAATTTTAACTCTTCTTCACTATAATGCGGACATTTTTCCTTTAAATACCAATTATTATCAATTTCGGAAAGTTCAACATCAAATTTGTTCATTCCTATCGATTTGTAATATAAATCATTATCGCCTATTCCAACCTCACAAATTCCTGTATCTTTATTTTTAATTTTTGCATATTTTATCATTATCTTTCTCCTTTTAACGGGTAAAAAACTAAATACTGGTTATAACCTCTTACCCCTTTATAATAAGTTCCCGGGCAAACAAATAAATAGCCGTATCGAATCTGAGTGGCATGTTGATTATCCCCTGTCCATATTTCAGTCCAAGTTTTTTTATCAAATGATATTTCCATTACAGGAATACTTCCTGATGCAGTAGTAGCTCGCCATAATAAAAATCCCGGCTGATTTACATAATTTGCATCCGTCCAAACTTTTGTCACACCTGCATTATAATCCGGTATTGACCAATCTATTATTTCCGATTTATCACTTCTCTTAAGTAATTCTATCGGCTTCATTGGAATATATGATGAAAATTCATCACTTTCTATTTTATATTTCAATATTGGTGTACATTGGATTTCACTCCACTCTTTATTGTTATACCTTTGCCATTTCGCTTTGGAAGGACAATACCACATACAATCTTTATCGTTACTTTCTTCATGAATCGGTTCAGGTTGTGATTCCTGAACATATACATTTATCTCAGGTACTTGAAATATATAATTTTCTACTATATTTTCAGGTGCTATAAAAACCGTTTGATTTAAAGTTTTATCTATTTGTTCCGTTTTATCAGAATCAAGTATTAATTCAACAGATTTTATAGTTCCGTCTGCATTTCTTCCGTCAGGTAATAATACTTTTAATCCCGATTTTATTGTAAAACTCATTTCATCAAATTCTACGGATTTTTCAGGAATGTCAGTTATACAATTTGACAAATAACTTGATTGCACAAACATTGCTCTTGCTTTTTTTGTTATGTTTGAAAACTCGACATCTGCTCTTGTATCAATACCTTTGTCCAGTATTTCATTTAAACATTTTTCATATGTTGTATTAAACTCTGAAATCTTGCCGTTAAGCTCTTTTCGTATATTATTTGTTTCGTTTTTATTATTTACACACTCATCTCTCATCTGAGTTGCAATTTTTGCTGCATTATCTGTAACTATTTTAGAATTATTTATTTCTGTCATTAAATTGTCAGGATTTGCATCAGAACCTTCATTTACTTTTAAACATCTTGATATTTTTCTATCAATTATCTGTAAAATTCTGACAATATAATCAAATGTCCATTCAAGAATTTCAAAATTAAAATATGATGAGTTTTTAAATTCACTTTCTTGTTTTATTGTTAATGATAAACTCAACGTAAGTTGCTCATCTTCTTTTAAAACACCATATTCTGAAGTTTCTAAAGGGAATATTATATAACTTCCGTTTTTATTTCCTATTTGATGTATAGAATAATCAATTCCTTCTTCTAATTCTTTTATAACCCCGTTACTATTGGTATAACTAACAACAAGTTCATTTTCGTTTTCTATCAAAAAATCAAAATCAAATTGTTTATTTGACGAATTGCCCTTATGATTATTTACGGGCACTATGCTTGATACTGTCATCCCTTTCTCCTTCTTTGTTTTCTTTCTGCTGGTATCGTTCTATTACAGATTTTATAAGCTTATTTCTCTGTTCTATATCCGCTTCTTTTTTATTACTTTCTTGAAAGCTTTTTAAACTTTCTATAATCAATTTAACAATTAAATATATCGTTTCTTCAGATTTAATCTTATTCTTATTTATTTCATTTGATATATAGTCATAATCTGACTCAAATAACTCTAAATTTTTTTCCGCTTTTTCCAATATATATTCAATTATGTTAAAATCTTCAGCAGAAAGATACTCATAAAAATCATATATATCCTTTTTTATAAACGATTTATAATCATCCCTTATTTCTTTTAATATTTCAAAAAACTTAGTTTTATCAGTATTTATGTATCCGTTTTTTCTTATATTTTTTATATATCGTAGTTTGGCATTCTGATTTGAATCTTCACAAGAAAAATCAATATATAAAAATGCTTTATCAGGTTCTGAATTGAGAATTGAAATTATTTCTTTCCAATTAGAAGCATTTTTTTCTTTTTTCTCTTCCTCTTCCGTTTGTTTTTTTGACCGGTCTAAATCTGATATAAAAGTTTTTATTAGTGTTTTTATTTCACTGTCTTTTACAGATTTTATTTCATTTTCTTTTTCTTTATCTGTCAAATTATAAGAAAATAGCTCTTTTGCATAATTATATGCAATAATATTATTTTTAAGTTTTTTTGTTGATTGTTCAAACTCTTTACGTTTTTTTTCTTCAATTTTATCTTTATACTTTTCAAAGAAAATATAAGCTTTTATATTTTTTTCATTTATAAATGAAGTTACTATATTTGAATAAAATTCGGATTCAAATTGATTTTTCTTTGATAAAAATGTTTTTTTATCCCATTTTTCATTTTTGGACATTAATTCAAGAACTGTAATTGCATTATTATAAGATGAAGAAATTATTTCGGAATTATCTTTATATAATGCAGCTCGTCTGATAGAAGAAGTGAGACTATTATCAAATGTTTCGGTTCTCCATTCATTTAATTGAATATTTTCATATTGTTTCATACGATTATAAATAGACTCAATTTTGATATTTTTAACTTTAATTGCAATCTCTTTTGATGCCATATCTATAAAATTTATTTTTTGTATTTTAGAATTTACAATTTTTTTTAGTTCCAGAATAAATTCTTCACTCTTATTTTCAGCCTCTTTTCCTTTTAAAGAATAAAATCCGTTTTCGGTAAATAAAACTTCATGTTCCCATTCATCTATAAAATTACTTAATTCTAATATTTTAATTTTATCCGTATCATTATCTTCAACAGAAAATTTTTCTAAATTAACTACAGGAATTTTTCTTAATGAATACGATTTTATATCTGCTATATTATTCTCATTCGACATAATTATATCCTTCCAAAATCATTACCTAATTTTTGCAGTGCCAGATTATTAGCTGAACCATTAAGAGAAAAGTTATTTGATAAAGAAAATAATCCCTTTTTAAAGCTTGAAAACATATTATTTTTATACGTTTTTTTAACTGCAAAAGAAGTCAAAGCAGCATTATTGTAGTAATTTTGTGCTGCTTGAAGATAACTATCCGAACGTTTTTTATAATTTTCAAAAGCATTGAGTGCATTCAATTCTCCTATCTGTTTTTCATCACTCAGTGCATTTTGTGTAAGTTCAGAAGATAATGCCAGATTTCCTGAAGCTGCTTTTGTATTAATTGTACCCATTTTTAATATAGAATTTAATCTTTCTTTTCTTGCTTCTTCAATACCCTTTTGATATTGTTCAGAAGCTTTTTGTTTCATCTCATTTGCCTGAGAAATTAATAAATTACTTTTGTATTGCCCCAGTGCTTTTTCATATTGAGCACTTTGTATTCCGGTAAAAACAGAAGTCAGAGCAGATGCAACATTTAATGCAACAGTACACATTTATTTTTCCTTTCTGTTAGTTATCTTATAAAAAAATTCAAAACCCTCTTGAATTTTGATTCCCTCAGGGTTTGGATTATTAAAACTGAATCCTAATTTTTTGAGCCAGAGTTTTGCCTCATAATTTGTGTGATATATATAGTTATACAAAACTTCAAATTTTTCGGAAGCAATTTCAATGGTTTTCTTTAAATATTTTGTTAATATATGTTTGTTTCCATTAACAAATTTAGAAGAAAGAAGCCATACACATGCAATTTTGGAATTTTTTTCAAACATTTCTTCAACTCCGCCCATAGCAATAGGAATAAGTATATGTTGAAGATTGAATCCCCAAAGAATTAGTATATCTTTATTCTTTAAACTCTTTAAAGTTTCTTTATACCAATTATCTCCCCACAGAGCTTTGAGTTCTGCTTCATCCTCGTCTCTTAAATTATTTAATATAAATACAATTTCTTTAATATCACTATATTTCTTAAGCATTAGCGTCTTCCACAGTTATATCAATTGTTATTGAATTAATTGTTAAAGGGAAAGGTTTTAATTGTTTTATATGCACTCTGGCTTCATCTGTATAATTTGAAAATGAAAATGCATTAACCGTTCCGGAATGTAAATAATTCGCATCATTCACACTATTTATACTTCTTGGATTTTGAACAATATCTCCATAAGTACCTATAATATAAAAGTCCTCTCTTGATTTATCAACTTTAATAGAAATGGAATTAATAATTTTCATAAGTCCATGTGTCGTTTCACCCTCTAAATTTAAGGTTTCCAATTCAAATTCATAAGGCAAACCGGCAACAATTTTAGAAGCGGGATAAGGCAATGTTACTTTACCTTCTTCTACAACTTTATTTTCAATCATACAACCATCCGCAAGTATATTAATAGTTTTACCTTCAAGATGGTCAAGGCCTGATAAATTATCGACAGGCTCTCCTTCATAAGTTAGACAACTATCTAAAAATATACCGTCTTGAGTTTTTTCAACGTATCTCGTTGACATTCGTTCAATATATCGTTTTTCTTGCCCGTTAATTATTCTTTTAACTACGAAATAAGCAACATCTTCAAATCCTTCTCTAACAACTGCTACAGATTCAAATTTACCGTCTGTTTCATGTTTATGCCAACCGGAAACATCTTCTTTTTTATTATAAGTAAGGGCATTAATTGTACCATCAGACATAACACACCAAAGAATCCTATAAGGTTCCTTTGAATATGCCATATCTACAATTTGCTTTCCTTCAAATAAGTGATTTGCATAAATTGACAATTCTCCCCCGTCATATCCGTCAGACATATAAGAATAGCCTAAATCTCTTACAACAGAGCCACCTGATTGAACAAATAAAATCATATTGCCTGATACAACCGGCAGTACATTTGAACAACCATAAAAACTTTGAGGGGATGCAACAAGAGAAACAGATGCGGTAAAAGCACCGTCTGAACCGTTTAGTTTCCATTCACCGCCAGAAGTCAAAAGAATTAAGTCATTTAAGGCTATTATATGCCTTATTTCATTAACTTCTCTTTCCGATAATGTTAAATTTATAGAATCAGAAGCAGATAACGGTCTTGAAATATTAAAATTATTATTAGTGCCTGTTTGAGAAGCGACAAGTTGTTGAGGACTATTTTTTAAACTTGCAAAAACTTTCCTTTGTTGAAAATAATTAACGCATGAAGGATTATTATCATTTTCAAACGGATTAGTAAATATAGGAGCAGTAGAAGACAAATCAGGTTCTATTTTATCATCAATGAAAGTAGTCGAAGACGTAGTTCCCACATAGCCAAATACTCCGTTTACACTTCTGTAAATATTATATTCTACTGCATTCTCAACTTCAGAAAAAGTTAAAGTAATATATTCTGACACACCCCAATTTGCTTCAATCTCTCCTTGTACTGATACTTCTTCAGAACGATTGCTCTCTTCATAAGTATCTTTTTTAACAGCAGTTA
>CANQOM010000079.1 GCA_947625445.1 Candidatus Gastranaerophilales bacterium | reverse complement strand
ATGTTAGAAACGAGAGAAATAGACATGCCGTTCTTGAAGATTTATACAGAAGAAGGAAATTAAACAGAGGCCCTAAAATAGTTGCAATTGGTGGGGGTACAGGGCTTTCTACCATGTTAAAGGGCATAAAGAAAATAACCAATAATATAACTGCAGTAGTAACTGTAGGTGATGATGGCGGCAGCTCCGGCAAATTGAGAGAAGAAATGGGAGTTTTACCTCCCGGTGATATAAGAAGTTGTATAGCTGCATTAGCTGATGATGAAGATTTAGTTGCAGAATTATTCCAATATAGATTTAAAGATTGTGCAGGGCTTTCAGGTCATAGTTTCGGTAATCTTTTTCTTACTGCATTATGTTCTATAACGGGTGATATGGTAAGAGCAGTTAAAGAATCTTCTAAAGTTTTATCTATAAGAGGAAGGGTATTACCTTCAACTTTAGATGATATGAGGCTGGCTGCTGAAATGGAAGACGGTTCTGTTATTAAGGGGGAATCTAATATCCCCGAATCAGGAAAAAAAATTAAAAGGTTATACTGTGAACCTGACAATTGTAAAGCTTTAGAAGATGTTTTGATTGCAATACATGAAGCGGAATTAATAATATTAGGGCCGGGAAGCTTATATACAAGTGTTATTCCCAATTTGTTAATTAATGATATAGCAAAGGCGGTTCACGATTCAAAAGCAAAAAAAATATATGTATGCAATATAATGACACAACCCGGAGAAACTGACGGATTTACAGTATCCGATCATATAAAAACACTGATTAGTCATGCAGGTTATGACAAAATTTTAGATGCAGTACTTGTGAATACAGAACTACCTTCTGAATTATTGGCTCCTTATAAAGATGCAGGTTCTGTTCCTGTTGTTGTAGATACGGAAGAAGTGGAAAAAATGGGGATTGAGGTTGTAAGAAAGAATCTTATTGCCGACAAACGTTTTGAAGACGGACATTCTTCTTTTGTAAGACACTCTCCCGGCAGGCTTGCCAGGGTTATATATTACTGGTTCAGAAAAAGAGAAAAGGATAAACATAAATGAGCAGTGAACAAATGAAACCTGTTAGTGTTAAAACATTCAAGCAAATGAAAGAAAATAATGAAAAAATAACAATGCTTACCGCATATGATTATTCTACTGCCAAATATGTGGATGAATGCGGAATAGATTCTGTTCTAATAGGTGATTCTCTCGGAATGACCGTGCTGGGATATGATAATACAATAAATGTCACTGTCGATGATATGGAGATATTTACCCGTGCAGTTTCAAGAGGGGTTAAAAGAGCTTTGGTTATTGCTGATTTGCCGTTTCTTTCCTTTAATGTTTCTAAAGAACAAACAACAATAAATGCGGGAAGATTAATACGAGCAGGTGCAAAAGCGGTAAAATTAGAAGGCGCATCTTCTTTTATTCTTGATGAAGTTTCTCATCTTACTAATTCAGGTATTAATGTAGTAGGACATATAGGTTTTACTCCTCAATATATAAATACAATAGGAGGATACTATGTTCAGGGAAAGTCGTATGAGAATACTTTAAAATTACTTCAAGATGCAAAACGGCTTGAAGAAAACGGAGTTTTTGCAATTGTACTTGAAATGGTTCCGACGGAAACCGCAAAATATATAAGTGAAAATATTTCCATACCTACAATCGGAATTGGGGCCGGAAAATATTGTGACGGACAAGTACTTGTTATTGATGATATTTTAGGTAAATATTGCGGAAACATTCCTAAATTCGTTAAAAGATATGCTAATATTAAAGAAATTATGACGGATGCAATTTCAAAATATTGTGAAGAAGTTAAATCATCTGATTTCCCGTCTGATGAACATTCATTTAGTTTACCAAAAGAAGAAAGAGAAAAACTTGAATACAATTTTATCAAATAATATAGTTGAAGTAAGAAAATTAGTAAAAGAACAAAAAAAAGAAGGGCATAAAATAGCACTCGTTCCTACAATGGGAGCATTACACGCAGGGCATGCTTCTTTAATAAAAAAAGCAAAAGAGATTGCTGACTTTGTTGTTGTAAGTGTTTTTGTAAATCCGATACAGTTTGGTCCGAATGAAGATTTTGACAAATATCCAAGAAATATGGATAAAGACAAAAAACTTTGTGAAGAATTAGGTGTAAATGTTATTTTTGCTCCAAGTCCGAAAGAAATGTACGGAGAAAATTCAAGCTTGAATAATAATGAGCTGACATATGTATGTCCTCCGTATAATGTTGTTGATTGCTTATGCGGAAAATCTCGTGTCGGGCATTTTGATGGTGTTGCAACGGTTGTTATGAAACTGTTTAATATTGTTCAACCTGATTTCGCTTGTTTCGGTCAAAAAGATGCACAACAATTGTTTATTATAAAAAAAATGGTTAAAGATTTAAATTTGGATATTGAAATAGTCCCTTGCCCCATCGTAAGAGAAGAAGACGGACTTGCTTTAAGCTCAAGAAATGCATACTTATCCGAACAAGAAAGACAACAGGCAATTAGTATTTCTAAATCACTTTTCTATATTAAAGGACTGTTTGAAAGAGGTATTAGTGACGTTTCTATTTTGTTTGATTCTGCTATTTCTGTTTTAGATAAAAATTTGAATTTAGAATATCTGGAATTTAGAAATTATTCTAACTTTGAAAAAGTTAATAATGCTTCTGAAGGTACGCTTGTTGCCATAGCGGTTAAAGATGGCAACACAAGACTTATTGATAATGTGATATTATAGAATAAAAATAATGGTAAATAATGCTACAAAAAGTATAATGAATAAAATCAATATGTTTAACTTCATCGTATTTATGGTGAAGATATTTGGAGTATTGTTTTTTTGTTATTCTTTTGTTTCGTTTGTTTTCTGGTTTTTAAATTGTTTTGAGGTGGATTGGCTTTATTTATTTAATTGGCTTTTTATAATTCCATATCAAATAGTAAATATATTCTATAAACCTGTTGGTGTGTCTGCTGACTTTACGCTTGCTATTGTTGGAGTTTTATCATTTTTATTGGGGTTAATTTGTCAAAGTTCATTAAATTATTTTTATGAAAAAATTATTCATTTTGAAGATGAATATGAAAGAATAAAAGCTCAACAGAGAGAGTTAAGAGCTAAAAGACTTGCAAAAAGGAGTATTGCTTCTCTTGCTGAAAATAATGAAACAAAAGTTCAGCAAGAGGCAAAGCTTGTATTTCTTGTTGCTTCGTTTTTTGATAAACTCCAAGAGCAAAGCGGCTCTTCTTCTGTTTCTTTTCAGGCGGCTGAAGATTTAAAACAAATTATTAATAAAGAATTAATCAGATTGCTTGTTATTCCAAAACCTATGCAAAAAGGATATTACAGAAAAAATTTGTTTTTAACTTTTAGAAATTTTAACCATGTTGACAATTTTATTAAGTCTATGAAAACTAATTTAAGTAATTTATGTGAAGAGTATAAAAAGGATAATGTAAATTTAAGATTCTCTGTCGTATTAAGTGCTATTTTTGATACTGCAGGATTACAAAAAGAACTTGATTGTATGGATACAATTTTATCTTTAAATCTTTCAAAGAATATTATCGCTACGGGAAGATTCAAAATTAACTATGACAGTTTAGAAACTTCAAATTATACTTTGCACTTAGAGGGTGAATATAATCTTTCTAAAAATTTAACTGTTTCAAATAATCAACCTGTATATTCACTATCAAGTAAAAATAAATAAAATAAAAGGAGAAAATCAATATGAAAATGAAAATAATAAGAATGGAACATAATAAATATCTTCCCGAATATAAAACAGATGGCTCATCAGGCATGGATTTATATGCTGCAATAGAAAAAGAAATAACATTAAAACCGTTAGAAAGAGCATTAATTCCAACAGGCATAAAAATTGAGATTCCAAATGAATATGAGGCTCAAATAAGAGCACGTTCAGGGCTTTCTGTTAAACACGGAATTACATTGATAAATGCAGTAGGAACAGTTGATGCTGACTACAGAGGAGAAGTTTGTGTCGGGCTGGTTAATTTATCAAATGAAGATTATACGATAAAACCGGATGACAGAATAGCACAAATGGTAATTGCAAAGGTAGAAAAAGCACAAATAGAAGTGACAACAGAGCTTGCTGCTTCAGCTCGAGGCGAAGGCGGGTTTGGTTCTACAGGCTTTAATGTTAATTAAATAAATGAAATCCGGTAATAAATGAACAAACTAAAAATATAGCAGAAAGAACATAAGTTACACGATTAAGTCCTTTTTCTGCGCTTTTTTGTGAAGAAAATAAATTTGCTGCTCCACCTATAGCTCCTAATCCGTCTCCTTTTGGAGAGTGTAATAATACTAACATTATTAATAATACTGCTGAAACAATTTGAATAATCCATATAGTAGTGAGCATAATTTATTTCCTTTTCCCTTTTTACAATGAGTTTAACACAAACAAAAGTTTTTGTGAAATTATAGAAAATTCACTATCCTTAACCAATATTTTTTTTAGTTTAGACTTTTCTCCGGAAATAATTGTTATTTTAGATTTATTTACATCAAATAATTTAGCGCAAAATGATATTAACTCTTTATTGGCTTTATTTTCAATTGCAGGAGCTGATATTTTGATTCTTACATATTCTTTTGTGAAATCTGTAATTTTACTAAAAGAAGAATTTGGAACAAGTTTTACATTTAAAACTATTCCTTCTTTTGTTTCTGTTAAAAAATCGGAATCTGAAATCATATTAAAATTATACATCAATTGAGTGAGAATAATAAAATTACTGGTAAAAAAATAAAATAGAGTGTAAAATAAAGCGTAAGCAGGAAAAAATATATGGAATCTGAAAATTTATTCGCCGGGCTGGAAAAAATTCTAAGAGAACAAAATCGCTCGGAAGAAGATATACAGGAAATTTATAAGGCATATAAGTTTGCGGAAAAACTTCATGAAGGTCAATACAGAGTAAGTGAAGAACCTTACATTATACACCCGGTTGAAGTAGCAAAAATTCTTGCAACTCTTAAAGTTGATAAGCATACTCTTATGGCTTCAATATTGCATGATACGATAGAAGACACAGGGCTTACGCCGGAACAATTGGGTGAAGAATTTGGCGAAGATGTTTTAAATCTTGTTTTAGGAGTCACTAAATTAGATAAATTTCAGTTCAAGTCAAAGGAAGAACGGCAGGCTGAAAGTTTCAGACGAATGTTTATAGCTATGGCAAAAGATGTTCGTGTTATATTTTTAAAACTGGCAGACAGACTCCATAATATGCGAACTTTAAACTATATGTCACCTGTAAAACAGGTAAGAATTGCGCAAGAAACTCTTGATATATTTGCTCCGCTTGCTAACAGATTAGGTATCGGAAGAATTAAAGCAGAACTTGAAGATTTATCTTTAAGATATCTTAACCCTGAAAAATACTTTGAAATTGCCCAATTGGTTGCTCAAAAAAAAGCTGAACGTGAAAATACAGTTAAACTTTTGATTGATGAAATTTCTGAAAGTTTAAAGAAAAATGAAATAAATGCCGAAATTACAGGTAGGGCAAAGCATTATTACAGTATTTATAAAAAAATGCAAAGGCTGAATGTAGCATTTAATGATTTATATGATATTACTGCAGTTAGAGTTATTGTTGATACAGAACGTCAATGTTATGAGGTATTGGGTATAATACATTCACTGTTTAAACCTATTCCGGGAAGATTCAAAGATTATATAGCAATGCCCAAAGGAAACGGATATAAATCATTGCATACGTCGGTAATAGGCCCTAAACAAAAGCCGTTGGAAGTTCAAATCAGAACAAAAGAAATGCATAAAATTGCAGAATACGGTGTTGCTGCGCATTGGAAATATAAAGAATCCGGTTCTATTAAAGCGGCTTCGGAAGATGATATTAAATTTTCTTGGATGCATCAGATGATTGAACTTGAAAAAGAAGCAACTGACGCAAATGAATTTGTTGAAAAAGTAAAAATAGATTTATTCGGGAATCAGGTATTTTGTTTCACCCCTATGGGTGATATTATAGACCTGCCGTTAAATGCAACTCCTATTGATTTCGCATTTAGAATCCACTCTGAAGTCGGATATAAAACAACAGGTGCTCTAATTAACGGTAGAATTGCTCAACTTGATACTAAATTGAATAATGGTGACATTGTTGAATTATTTACATCTAAAACGGGTACTCCTAAGCTTCATTGGTTAAAATTTTGTGTAACTAAACAGGCTCAATCCAAAATAAGACAATGGTTTAAAAAGCATAACAGAGATGAATATATTGTTACTGGCAGAAATATGCTTGAACAAGAAATTACCAAAGCAGTATTTGATGAAAATATGAAAAACGGACATCTGCTTGAAATTTCTAAAATGCTTAACTATATCTCTGTTGATGACTTGTTTGCCGCTATAGGAAATGGTGAAACTACCATTAATAAAGTTACCAGTAAAATTAAAAAAAGTAATGATGAAAATCAAAATCAGTTTGTATCTAATAAGAAAAAAAATCAGTATAAAAATGAAATAATCGGTCTTGAAGGAATGTTATATTCTATTGCAAAGTGCTGCTCTCCTGTTCCCGGTGAACAAATTGTAGGTGTTGTTACAAGAGGTAAAGGGGTAAGTGTCCATAGAATTGATTGCCCTTCTTTAGATACAATTCCTGAAGAACGTTTAATGAAAATAAGTTGGCGTAATAATGAAACTTCTAATAAAACTTATGTTACTTCTATAAGAATTAATACTGTTGACAGAGTCGGAATGCTTAAAGATATCCTTGTAAAAGCTGCCGATTGCGGGACTAATATAACTTATGCAAATGTTAAAACAAATTATGCAAAAAAAGTTGGTATTATAGAACTGGGTGTTGAAGTTAACGGTATCGAAAAATTGACTTCTGTTATAAACGCTTTTCTCTCTTTACCTGATGTTCATTCTGTTAAAAGAATTCAAATGAATTCACGAATTAAAATATCTCCTGAAAAAAAACAAGAAACTAAACATAAAAATAAAAAGTAATTTTAGCTTTTCAGAGTTACGTGTACTCTATAGGTGTTACAAATCAACAGTTGAGCTCTTTAAGCACTAAATTATATGAATTATAATCCCATTTGAGCTATTCCGGCAATATTATCACAGTCAGTTCTATCTACAATTTGAAC
>CANQOM010000078.1 GCA_947625445.1 Candidatus Gastranaerophilales bacterium | reverse complement strand
AATTCAAAAGAACAGGCTGAAAAATTAACACTTGAAAATTTTAAGTTAGTTTTTACAAAAATTCCTGATGTAAGTTTTATTCATTGGAATATGACGGCAGAAGGTTTTGGATTTAAAGCAATTCAAGCAAGAGCAAAAGAATTGGGTGTAGATATACCCATGCCAGATAGTGAACATTTATTTGACCTATCTTCTTATGTTTCATATATCGCCGAAAAGAAATTATCCATAAAGCAGATTCTATGGTTTAACTCGCTTTTATATGGTGATGATTATTTAGACGGAAAAGTAGAAGCAGAATATTTTGACAAAGGTTTATTTGATAAGATATATAATTCAGTAAATTTAAAAGTTTGCGGATTTGCCGATGTTGTAAAATTGATACAAGAAAACAAACTTAAAACAGAAACTCCGTACCAATATAACGATGGTTTAACAAAGGAGGAAAGGCGAAAACAGGCTTTAAAACTTGCTGAAGCAAGAGAAAAGATGATAAACGATATTTATGAGCATAACAGAAAAGTGCAAGCCCACAATGAAAGAATAATGGCTCATAATGAAAAAATAATGGAAGATATTGAACCGGAATACGAAGAAGAACATAGTTTTTTGTTCTTCGACTTCGACCACCCATTAATTTCAATGTTTGCTAATTGGTTTGCAAACAGAAAATAATGCTATTTTTATGTTAATATTTAATGTAATAATTAATAAACTGATAAAATCATAAAATATGCACTATCATTTTAAGTTCACAATACTATAAGTATTAAAAAATGCACAAACGAACTATAAGGGAAAAGAATGAATTATTTGGATACAGGTTTTCAAGCAAGAATGGAGGTTTTAAAAGGAGAAATAAACAATCATATAAAACCATTATTAGATGGTCATGGTTGGACTTGGGAAATTGAATCTATTCATAAAGAAGGTGACGGATTTTTAATAATAAAAATAGAAAAAAATTCTATAATAAAAAAATTTGGAATAATATATGGACAACAAGTCAGCAAAGACATTTATTCATACATACAAAATGTTGCAGATGCATGTTTAATTTATAGCATGACATTTGATTCTAATTGTAGTTTCTCAAGAAATTTTACAAAACCTTTAATGTTAATTAAGGAATTTTTGAATATACTTAAAGATTGGAATAAAGAATGCGAAACAGATGTGGCTGAACCGTATCACCCAAAAGAATACAAAATTCCATCCAATGTTCATTTGTCTGCAGAAAATCCATCAGAACAGTGCTGGATGCTTATTAATTCCCTGAAAAGCACTGAAATATGTAAAAGATATATTTCTCAAAGGTTTGAAAATTTACCGTTTGAAGTGATAAATTCAAAAGCTGAAGGAATTTCTTTCTTGATACAAAATGTAAGTGATTATTATTCTATTGCTCAATCACAGAATATTACACAACGATTATTAAATTTATATTATGGAACACTTTCATTTATGGAAGCCGATATCCTGATGAACTCAATAGAATATAATGACTTGCAATCTGTTGAAAGTATCACAAAACACGGTCATGGACTATGTACTTTTATACCAGAAGAAAATTATTCAATGGAAAAATTATATACTTGTTTATTAAAACAAGGGCTTTTTGCCGAATGGTTAAAAGTACACGGATATGATGTAACTAATTTTAGAGAAAGTCGAGTCAAAAAAACTAATGATATAGGAGATTATTGCTATACATTCAACAGCATTTTAAGTAGATTGCCTGAATTAGCCGTTTTAATGAGATTGATAGACCCCAATTATCATACAGGATATCTAGAACCATATTATTCTCTTTCATTGAATCAACCATCAATATCTTTTTTTAAAAGCGATAAAGGATACCAAGCACAAAATACAGGTTCATATGTGATTTTTAAGGATGAGTCTTTTAGTTCAAATTTAGAAGACGTAAAAAGTTTGATTGGTCCATTGGAACAATTTGCCCTTTGTGACGATGAGGATAAGTCATTTTCAAATACCAAATATAAGTGTTATAGTGCATTCATAAGACATAATACTGATAATAAAAATGATAAATGGGATACATTTTTAAACTCACATTATAACGCATATTCTCCATATTCTATTTTAATACCATTAAAAGGATTAAAAGATGATTGGAGCGTTTATGCTGTAATGACTTTATACACATATTCAATAATAGTCAGATATTATCCAAATATATGGAGAAGAATGCAATTTGGGGAGTTCGATAAATATTATGCTGTTTGTATACAGTTTGCCAATATAATAGAAAAAGTATTACCACATATTTTTTATGAATACATTTCAGGACAAAATTTATATATATCGTCAAGTAGTTATGCATAGGAAATACAGGGATTTAAAACTCTTTACGAATACACTTCCCTAAATAGTTACCCAGCTCATTGCTTGCATGAATTATTTCATACGCTGATGAATGAGAATTCTTTAATGTACAAGCACAATGAAATGCTTTTATAGTTTCAAGTAAGAAATTATTAAATCTTCTTTGTTGTTTTGTTTCTTGCTATTGAATTAGATTATAAATATCGTTCATGAATTTATCCTAATATTTAAATGTACCTTCTAAAATCATTATTTACTAGGTTTGCATGCTTTTCAACTCCATTTATACATTTTGTAAAGTAGATATAATAATAGCGGGCAGTTTTTTGATTTGCGAAAGTACAATATAACAAGACTAAAACTTTTATCAGTTATATTTATATACGCATAACTAGCTGATTTATGGAATAATTGACACTCAAATATATTTAGTTGTTATGGTAATATGTTAATTATGAAAAAGGCTGATATTAAAAAGCAAGAAGAAAAAGAACAAGTACATCTCTTTTGGGAGACAAACATTGGTATATCATTCTTTGCTGAAAATAACATTATCAATATTCAACAGAATGAATCTCCGGATTTTTTATTAATCAAAAATAATGATACAAAATATGGATTAGAACTTACTCAATTTATTGCAGAAAATAAAAATACACAATATTCACAAGCTTTTATGCGATATGGCAACAATTTGTGTAATTATGCAAAAGAGCATTATAGTATCAATATTTCTATATTGATAGATAAATATGATAAACGAAAATTTAGCCCAAAGTGGAGTGACCATATTGATTATGCTTACAATCCTGGCTTTTCAGAAATTCCTCCAAAAAATGCCTTAAATAAAGAATTAAAAAACATTCTTGCTAAAAATGTTGACAACTTAAGAAGTGGTAAATTCGTTCAAGAATACATTCAAATAGAAGATGATTATTTTAAAGTCTCAATAATTCCATTTAAATATCCTTGGACGAATAAATATGAGTGCTTGGTAAATAATGCCGGCATGGTTGCAATAAACCCAGTAAAAGAATTACAAAAACGTATTGATGAAAAGAATCGTAAAATTGACAAATATAGAACAAATTGCAAAAAGTGCTTTTTATTAATCTATGTCCCTGATTCAAAATGTGGAAATTATTATTCTTTTAGTGAACATATATTTAATCATAAATTCAGTTCAAATTTTGATAACATCTTTTTATATGAAGAAAAAACAAATAAGTCGTATATTTTAAATTAATCAAAAAGTAAATGTTCAATTTTAGCAATAAGGTGCGCGACTTGTTTTAATGCAAAATAATATTCTAAGTTATCCTGCATTTGTAATTCATTATCACCTATGCAAGAATCAGAAGCCAATGCCCCTAATCTTGCTAAACACTTGACCTCTAATAAAAGGTGTCCTACCTCTCGCATTATTTCTTCCTGTTCTTCATTTTTAACTTCTACCATTCTTCCTCCTTTAATAAAATTGCATAAAATAATTTTATTGGGAAAGAAATATCGGATAAGCAGATAACATAAAACATTTGCAAAAGTTAGTAATAATCATTTATCATTGTTGCAAAGAGATAAAATATTAATTTCATGATAAAATGAAATAAACTAGGGGTGTGAATGGATTCGTTAAATCTTGTAACAGAAGAAGAAATGTTAAAAAAGGTTTTTTCTAAAATACCTAGTATTAAAGATGT
The DNA here is from genome assembly GCA_947625445.1 of Candidatus Gastranaerophilales bacterium. Taxonomy (GTDB): domain Bacteria; phylum Cyanobacteriota; class Vampirovibrionia; order Gastranaerophilales; family Gastranaerophilaceae; genus Avigastranaerophilus. Next base: position 3,218 of record CANQOM010000078.1, on the reverse strand, counting down.
TATTAAATACATAGCAGAATCCAATCCAAGTTTAATGGATAATGATAGAGAATTTTGTTATATTTTTGACCAAATAATGCTGAACAATGGACAGGCGGAATTATTGCTTCCTTCTTATTGGAGCATTGGCAGAGAAATTTTTAGATATAAAAAGGAACATAATTTAAAAGCAGATACCAAAATTAATCAACTTAATTATGCGATAAAAGTTCTGGATTTAGATAAGTACAATATAAAACTTCAAGCTGTAAGGAATAAAAAACCAACAATAGCAAAAATAGTTGAAGCAATATGGACAAATTATAATAATGCTTTTCAAAATGATAGATTATTTGTTAAAATTTTTGATTCAATTGCATTAAACAATGGTTTTACTCCTGAAGAACTTCCTAAATATTGGAACATTATAAGAGCTGCATTTGATTACAAAAAAGATAAAGAATTCAAACCAAATATTGAAAATAACGAATTTGCAGATAAGACAAGCTATGTAAATAATTCTGAGCCACTGGATTATAGAATTATGAATGCTAAGATAGACATACTAAATTTGAAAGCTATTATACATAATAAGCTAGTTAGAGCTGGGATACACACAATATCTGATTTACTAAAACAATTACAAATTGGTTCAATAGATTATTTAAATAGAAAAAGAGACATAATATATGAAGCTCTTAATGGTTTTGACATTAAAGAAGGTATTAATTATTACCCTGCAGTTATGACAACTCCTGATATTTATTATAAAAAATTAAGTTTTTTGTTTGATGATGGAATAATTCAATTTATATCAAAGTACAATTATAAAAATATTGGTTTATTTGCAAATAGATTTCCTGACGTAATTATAGAAGATGATGTAGCCATGGAAAATCCAAAAGTATTTGAATATATAGATAGAATAACTGAAGTTTTAAAAACCTGCGGCATATCTCCATTGCCGATAAAATTATCAAAATTTCAAATTGAGGATTTAAAGAAACCTACCAAAGATGAACTTTTTCTTATCAATTATGTTGAAGAAATAATAAATGTTATAAATGCTGAAATAGACAAACTAAAAGATAATGCAAAAGATACAATCATAAAACGTTTCGGCATTTTAGGCGGAAACAAAAAAACTCTTGAAGAAATAGGAAAAGAATACGGTGTTACTAGAGAAAGAATCAGGCAATTAGAAAGCATAAATTTAACAAGAATTAGCAGAAGTATAAAACCTAAACTAAAACAAATAAATGAATACTTAAATCAAATATTAACATCAAATAATAATTGTATATCTTTTGAAATCAAAAACGGATATTTAAATTATGAAAATATTATAAAAGAATTGCTAAAATACTCAAAAATATCATTCTATGTAGATTTCAATGTTGGTTTAATAATTAAAGAAGGTATTACCTTAGAAGATTTATTAGAAGATGATTCGGTAGCAACTGATTTAAAAGTTAAAATAGAAAAATTTGTTTATAAAGATTTTATCAAAATTAATAATCATAGAGTCAAAAATACAAGAAATGATATTTTAATTTACTTTTTAAAAACTCATTGCAGAAAAGGTGTAAAATTCAATGATTTCCAAAATTTATATATGGATTTTCTAATAAGTAATGGCTTGAATGATAGAGATGATTTACTTTATTTTGATAATACTCTATACAACAAATTATCTGTAATGGATTGCCTATTATTATCTCCCGGAAAGTTTCTTAGATATTATGACGTAGAATTAGCTAAAGATTTAGTAAAAAAACTCGATTTATCAAATTATAAAGATATTGAAATTTCAAGCCGTAAATTATACTTAGAAAATCTAGAATTAATGCAAGAATATGAAATAGAAAATGAATATGAATTACATAATCTTTTAAAGAAACATTTGCACAATAATTACATCGATTTTTCTCGTATGCCAATTATAAATTTTGGAACTCCGAATCGAGAAAAACAAATGGAAGATTTATTGTATCAATTATCTCCAATAAAAAGTCGTGATTTTGCTCTAGCATATGAAGATAAATATGGAGTAGATACTAAAAATTTTATAGCAAACTATGCAAAATCAATAAACAAGTATTCAATTAATGGCTATTATGTAGTTCATACTGAAAATTTAAATAATGAACATCTGACTGTTTTGAAAAATAAATTAACAGAAGATTTTTATTGGAAAGAAGATTTAGAAAATATTTATATATCATTGTTTAATGATGGAGATTTAAAAAATTTAAATGCACAAAACATTAAATTACTTAATTACACAATGACAAGTAGTTGCATATATTCTGATAAATTTAACTCTTTAGCTAATTGCGTTGAACATATCATATTGAATGGTAATACTTTTAATTTAAATATTCAATGTAAATTTAGAACTTTAGCAGCTTTTTATCAAGTATTTTCAAAACTTAGAAATAATATGGATATTATTGAATTTGACAAGGGTAATTTTATCAATTTTAAAAAATTAGAATCTGTTGGACTTAATAAAAATGATTTATACGAATATCAAAATAAAGTTATTAATTATATTGGAGATAAATATTTTACAGTTATTTCACTCAAAAATGACGGTTTAAAATATGATAAAATAGATAAATTCGGGTTTGATGAATATTTTTATTCTTCAATTCTTCTCAACAACCTCTCAATTCAATATAAAAAAATTCAAAATACATATTTGATGAAAAAGGGGGAAGAACAGTTTGAATTAAGCGATTTTCTTATATATGTTATGGGTCAATTAAGGAAAATTGATATTTACGATTTATGTGATTACATAAAAACACAATATGGGCTTGATATAAACCGATACAAAATAGTAGCAATTACCAAAGAATGCAGTTTGTATTACAATCAAATTACAGAAAAGGTATACATAGATTATGATGAATTTTATAATGAAATATAAAATTGGAGGTATTAAATGATTATTAACGACTTACTTAAAGAAGGTGTTGAAAAGAATTATGTTATTAAAACAGATCAGCGTAAAAAATTAACAATTGAGGGACAGCCAATAGTTTATGATGTATATAAAATTGACTTAAATGCTTTGTATTACAACGATAAAAACGATAGAATTGCAACTTGGATAAGTAAATATAAAGCAGAACATAACAATGAAGAATTTAATACCAACGATAGAGAAAATTACAATAACATAATTCAAGAATTTATAATTGATAGTAATCAGGGAGCAATTGATAGAACCC
>CANQOM010000077.1 GCA_947625445.1 Candidatus Gastranaerophilales bacterium | reverse complement strand
TAATGACGACAGAGTAGATTCTTTGGCGGTAGATATAGTAAGAACCTTTATGTCAAAAATAAGAAAACACTATACCTACAGAAATTCAATACCAACAATGTCAATTTTAACAATAACATCAAATGTAGTATACGGTAAAAAGACAGGGAATACTCCTGACGGAAGAAAAGAAGGAATACCGTTAGCACCCGGAGCAAATCCAATGCATGGTAGAGATACAAACGGTGCCGTTGCTTCTTTATCTTCGGTTGCAAAATTACCATTTAATGATGCACAAGACGGAATTTCTAATACATTTTCAGTTATTCCTGATGCCTTGGGAAAAGATGAAGTATTTATGGGTGATTTAGTTATAGATTTAGATTGCGGATGTGCTGAAGGCAGATTTATCCGCTAAAAAGGGGGATTTATGGCAACAATGCGTGAAGAAAATTTAATAAATCTTATAGACGGTTATGTTGAAAAAGGCGGACATCATTTAAACGTAAATGTTTTTAACAGAGAAACTTTAATAGATGCTCAACAACATCCTGAAAAATATCCCCAATTAACAGTAAGAGTATCAGGATATGCAGTTAATTTTAATAAATTAACAAAAGAACAACAAGATGATGTAATATCAAGAACATTCCATTCAAGCTTAGGATAAAAACTACTAAGCTTTAGGGAATTTTGCCGCAAAAAAGTTACCGCTATGGCTTAAAACTTTATGAATTTCTTCCTCATCTTTAGATGTAGGAGCGGTAATGTAATATTCTTCTCTAGTGGCTTGCGGACCTATGTATGATTTTACACTTGTTAAAATTACTTTTTTAGAATTTTTTGGCAATAAACTTGCATAATCTTTATCAAGTTTTATGGCAAAATTTTGTGAACCATTTAAAGGTGTGGCATCCATACTTGCTGAACAAGACTTTTCTACAAGAGTATATTGTACAAGTTTCGGATGATTTTTAAATGATGCCTCTACCAATTTCGGAATAGGAGCATGAGGGTTTCCATCGTTAATATGAAATACTTTTATTGAACCAAATGACACGGGTAATGTTCTCATGATATATTTTGTTATTTCTCCTGCTAGTAACACATTAAAATTAAAACTCAAAAAAATTTTTTTTGCGCATAATTATGAAATTAAGTTAAAATCTGTTAAAATATTTATATTAACAGATAAAATAAAGAAAATTTTTTTATAAGAAATTTAATAAATTAAATATTTAGAGGTCATAAATGGAAAAATTTAAAATAACTAAAATTAATTATCCTTATCTTGAAAAGCCGGTTGAAATATATGAAAGAGAATGCGGACATAAAATTGTTTTTGCTTATAAAAAAGGCGAATTAATAAATATAAGCAGTTGGGTTAAAACCGGTTCAATTAATGAAAATGACAAAAATAACGGTATATCTCATTTTCTTGAACATTTAATGTTTAAAGGAACAAAAAAACACAAAGCAGGTGAATTTGACAGGATTCTTGAATCCAGAGGTGCTATAGTTAATGCTGCAACATGGAAAGATTATACTTTTTACTATGTTACCATTCCAAAAGGTTTAGATGAAAAGAATTTTAAAGATACTCTTGATTTGCATGCCGATATGATGTTAAATCCCGTTATTCCCGATAACGAGATAGGAGAACCATTTGATTTAAATAATCCAGATATAAAAGTAAAAAGAGAGCGTCATGTAGTTATTGAAGAAATAAGAATGCGAAAAGACCAGCCTTGGACTCTTGTTTATAATAATTTAAACTCAAATATGTATACATCTCACCCATACAAAAGAGATGTTATAGGCAATGAAGAAATAATTTCCAAAATCACAAGAGAAGAAGTACTTAATTATTATAAAACTCACTATACCCCTAATAATATAACTACTATAATAACAGGAGATTTAAATCCTGATGAAGTTATTCCTATGGTAGCTGAAAAGTTTGATTTTAATGGAAGAGAAAACAGAAATAACGAGGTTTTTCCGTTAGATGTACCCGTAAAAGAATTAAAAATCTATGAAAATTATTCACAAATTAATACAGGATTTTTAATGTTCGGATGGTTATGCCCTATTGCTGCCGATATAAAAAATTCAACATTACTTGAAACAATAGGGATAATATTAGGAGAAGGAGCAAGTTCAAGACTTTACAGAGAATTAATTGAAAAAGCCACTAAACCTGTATTTAATATTGTTTCAACAGATTATTATTCATTCAGAGACGGCGGTAATTTCTTTATTCAGGCAAATTTTAAACCTGAATATAAAACTGAAGCAATTGATATGATTAAAAATCAATTATTAAAAATACAAACTAACGGCATTAATGAAAATGAATTAAAAAAAGCCAAAAAGAAATTAAAAGCAGAATTTGCTGAAAATTCTGAAACAGTTTCCGATATTGCAGATACAATAGGAAGTTATATGACCATATGTAATAATCTTAATTGTGTTGAAACATATGTAAAAACTATTGAAGAAATTACAAAAGAAGAAGTACAAAAAGCCGCTCAAGAATATTTAGACATTAATAAATCAGTCATATCAATATTAATGCCTGAAAGTTATAAAACCTAACAATAGTGTTGCAAACTTCCGTTTGCGTAATGCAACGGTAAAACTGCTCACCCTTTCAATAAGCCAATCTAAAATTTACTTGAACAATTAAAGGATTAACACATGGAAAAATATACTTTAAAAAACGGAATAAAAACAATAATTAAGAAAAATAAAAATACCCCAAGAACCGCTATTGTTATGTATGTAAAATTAAATAAAGACGAAACAAAATATGGGTTATATTATTTATTTTCCAGAATGTTATTAAAAGGTACAAAAAAATATTCTTCTGAAGATATAGCAAATATTCTTGATGAAAATGCAATAGATATAAGTGTAGATAAAAAAGCAGATTACATAAGGTTTAAGTTACTGTGTTTAAATGAAGATGTTAATAAAGGATTAGAAATATTACAGGAAATAATTGAAAATTCAACATTTGATGATATAGATAAAGAGATAATAAAAATAAAAGGTGAATTTCAAGCTGATTTAGATTCCGCAAAAATTAAAGCTCAAGATGAGTACTACAGAACTATATTTAAAAATCATACATACGGAATCGGAAGAAACGAAATTTTAGAACAAATAGATTCAATAACAAAAGAAGATTTAAAATCAGTATATGATGAAATAAAATATAAATCACAAAAGAATATTGCAATAGTTTCTGATTTTGATAAAGAAGAAATAATAAAGTTATTAGAAAATCATTTGAATGGAATAAAATCTGAAGAAAAAGAAGAATTTAAAAGAACTTCAGCAGAAGCTTTAGAATCGAACAGGGTATCAATAATAAAAAAAGAAGATGCAAATCAAGCACAAATATTTCAAGGATGGCAATTCCCTTCAATATATTCAAAAGATTATCCGACAATTTTATTATTAAATACTATTTTAGGTTCATCAGGATTAAGTTCAAGGCTATTTCTGGAGCTAAGAGAAAAGCAAGGACTGGCATACACCGTAAGAAGCGTTTTTGAATCATTTATGTTAAGCAGTCATTTTTTTGTATATATAGCTACAGAACCTAAGAATATAAAAACATCATTAAATGGTTTTAAAACAGAAATAGATAAAATAATGAAAGAAATTATTTCTGACGAAGAGCTTGAAAATGCAAAAAATAATGCAATAGGGAAACGCCAATTTTATACGGAAACAAACCTTCTTGAAGCAATATTAAGGGGTTATTACGAATTTTTAGATTTAGGTTGGGATTATGAAGAAAAACTTATAAACTCTTTAAAATCAGTAACAAAAGAAGATATAATAAAAATAGCGAAAAAATATTTTTCAACTCCAAATGCATTATGTATACTGGCACCTGAAAAATACATTAAAGAAGCAAATTTTTAAGTGTCATCTTTAAAAGACCGGCACTTGATTATCAACTACAAATAGAAAATATGGTGCCAAACTTTATTATATTTAAGATTGAAAAAATTTATTAAAATATGGTAAAATCAACACAGACAATATGGGCAACACAAATACGAATAAAAATAAAATAAAAAAAGAAATAGAAAAATTCCAAAAATCGGGCAATTTTCAAAAAGCTATCGAGACATGTCAAAGTGCAATTTTAGAAGATAATAATAATACCGAACTTCACATAAAACTGGGTGATTTATATATAGAATGGCATCTTGACATACATCAAGCAAAACAATATGCTGATGAAGCTATTACTGAATATCAGCTTGCACTGGAAACCTGTGTTAATTCTGCTGAAATTTATTACAAAATAGGAATGGCATTTTATTATAAACAAGAACTTGATAAAGCTTTAAATTATTTTAAATTGACTCTTGAATATAACCCAAAAATGTCACAAGCATATTATGTAATGGCATTAATTTCTTTGAAAAAGGGTAATTTTACAGAATCACTTGAACTTGCACAAAAAGCTATCTCTCTTTCACCATTTTCCGCTTCACGTGCATATTGTCTTATTCACAATATAAAAACATTAATAAAAAAAGAAAGTAAATTAAAAAATTTATATTACGGATTAATGTCATTATTAACATTGCCGTTTGATAAGTATGCCTTAAAAGATGTTGTAAAAAGAATAACATATTTAAAATTCATACCCGTACTATTAAAAACATCATTAATTATATTTTTTAAAGGATTCAACGAAAAAATAATAGACATATATAGAGAAGCCATAGAAAAAGCACCCGGCTATGATGAATTATATATTAATCTTGGGCGTGTATACTATGAATTAAAAAGATATGATGATGCTATATGTGAATACAAAATGGCAATATGGCTTGATAGTCTTAATGTAAGAGCATATTTTTACTTATGTCAGGTTTATGAGGAAATGAGAGACTATGAAAATGCTATAGAAATATGCAGAAAATTAATAGAGATGCAACCTTATATAGCTGATTTCCATTGTAAACTTGCACAATATTTATATTTAGAAAATGAAATAGATGAAGCAATAGAACATTATCAAAACGCAATAACGATAAATCCCAGCCCTCAATGGACAAGTGTTGTTGCTCAAACATTAGGATTCATTTTTCAGGAAAATACTAAAGATTTAGATGCATCAATAAGTTCATATCAAATTGCTCATAATCTTAATCCTGCAGATATAGATATTTATTTAAACTTAGGAAATGTATTTTATGAAAAAGGTTCATACGATAACGCATTGACTATATACAAAAAAGCATTGGAATCTGCACCATATAACGCAAGAATCCATTGTAATTTAGGATATTTATATTGGGGTAAAGGTAATCTTGAAGAAGCAATAAGCGAATATGAAAAAGCTATAAAATATGATAACACGTACGATATAGCGTATAATAACTTAGGTGTAATATATCTTGATGATTTAGGACGTGTTAAAAAAGCAATAGAACTGTTTGAAGCAGCAAGAAGGTCAAATCCTAATTATGCATTGGCTAATTATAATTTAGCACGTTCAATAGCTATAACAGGTGATAAAATTGAAGCTGCTAAATTATACAGAATTGCATTAGATATAAATAATTATACTCAGGAAATGGATCCTGTTGAAATTGAAGAAAAAATTCAGGATTTATTTACATAAAAGGAAAATAATGGAATACAATCAAGAAATAAGAGTCTTATACAGTGATACAGATGCATATGGAGTTGTCTGGCATGGTGCGTATACTAAATGGTTTGAAGCTGCCAGAGTGGAAATTGTTGAAAGATTAGGACTTAAACTTGCTGAACTTGAAGCAGATAAGATTATTTTCCCTGTTGTTGAACTTAATATCAGATATAAATCTTCTGCAAAAATGAATGAAAGAATTATTATTAATACAAAAATTAGTGAAATTAAACCTTTAAGCGTGACATTTGAACATAAAGTTTTTGAAAAAGAAACAAAACAATTAAGAGTTTTAGCTCACAGTACTATTGTAGTTGTAGATTCGAATACAGGTAAAATGTTTAAAAGAATGCCTGAAAGTTTATATTCTAAATTCCTTAAAGGACTTGAAGATAATAAGCTAGAGTAAATTTTGTTTTGTCTAATATATTTCCTAACGGACCGCAAAGTAAAAGCGACGCTCGTTTTAACCTCACCTCATCAAAAAGAGACTTTTTAAACTAACCAATTCAATACAATTTAAAATGCTATACAATTTGTCTATTTTGTATAGCAATTCTTTAAAATTATATTATATCAAGAAAAGAGGCTTGTCAAATTTTCAAAAAATTTGAAAGTGAAAAAATAATGTATCCTTAAAAATCACTATTTTTAATACATTTCAAAACGTCTTACAAAATAGACAAAATGTAAGGCGATTTTTTATTCAATATGAAATATAACTCAAAATAAAAGGAAATAGGAGAGTTAAATATGAAGAAGAGAAAAATATTGTTAGCAATTATGTTTTGTTGTTTTACAACATTAAAAGCTTATTCGCTAACAATAAATGAAGGTGAGACTTACACAGGAAGCCCATCTATAGGGTCAAGTGAAGGTATTACAAATAACGGAACATTTAAAAGTAATGGTGCCGTTAATACCAGTGGTGCTATAACAAACAATGGTACATGGGATGGTACAGGAGCTATTAAAGGTAGCGGTGCCATAACTAACAATGGAGATTGGAATACCTCAGGCAAACAAGAATTAAGCGGTCAACTAACAAATAACGGAAATTGGACTACTTCTGGAGCACAAGAATTAGCAGGTAAAATAACAAACAACGGTACATACAATAATAACAGTAACCTTACAACAGGAGATTATAACGGAATTGAAAATAACGGTACTTTCAATAATGGGTCTGAAAATAGTCTTTTTGGGTCAGTAAATGTTAAAGGAACAAATGCTAAGTTTCAAAATAACAAAAGCGGTACTTTTAACAATAGCACCAAAAAGAAATTTACAGGTAATTTAACAAATGAAGGTGTTGTAAGAAATTCAGGTACCATAAAAAATAGCGGATTAGTTAGTGAAGACAAAGGTCAAGGGCTTCAAAACAAAAACGGAGGAGTTATCTATAACGAAGATGGTGGTATTCTTGAAGGTACCATTGTTAATGGAGATGGTGGTACCATTTATAATGCAGCTAATGCAACTATTCAAGGAAGCGGTACAACAGAATCAGGACAAGGTATGGGTTCTCTCTTTAACAGGGGCGGAAATATTGTTAATGACGGAAAAATCAGTTCACACATTGATGCTGAAGGTGGTGTAATTACCAATAACACCGGTGGTACAATTGGACTTGAAAAATCTGAAACAAGTGCTATTGAAGGTAAAGATGTTACAATTAACAATGCAGGTAGCATTACAGGAGACATTGACCTCGATAACTCAACTATTAATAATACAGGAACAATAAAAAATAG
>CANQOM010000076.1 GCA_947625445.1 Candidatus Gastranaerophilales bacterium | reverse complement strand
CCTGTTTCAATTTCATTACCGCATACACATTTTATAACTGTTTTTTTGTATTCGGGATGTATGTCTTTTTTCATTTTTTTTACCTCTGTCTAATAAACTTATCTATTGAATTATAGACGGCTAAAAATTTTATATCAAGTATTTATAAGAAAATTATTAATAATAATGAAGACTTTATAAGACCGGTTAATTTAAGTTTATTTATTTTTCAAAATAATCTAAACAAAGCAGAACAAAATTGAAAAATGTGGTATTATTGTAGATGTTATATCAATAGAAAAGGAATTTTTAAATATGAAAAAATCGTTTACTCTCGCAGAAACCCTTGTCACTCTTACTGTTTTGGGTATTATTATGGCTATCGTTATTCCTCTAATATCAAAAGCAAGACCTGATAAGGATGTAATTATGTTTAAAAAAGCTCTCTACTCTTTACAGTCTGCCGTAGGCAACGCTACTGAAGAACTTCTGAATGAAGGTGCCATGTCTAATACTATATGGAGTGATGATATTGTTACAACTGGTTCTCCCAGTGGTTTTTGTAATCGTATTTCAGACCACCTTAATACAACAGGTAAGGGTAAATGTGGTAATGCTACTAGTGATGATGGTTCTGATTCTCATTATTATAATCCGCAAATTGTTACGACAGATGGTATGAGATTTTGGCATGTTCCTAACAAAAAAATTGCTAAGAATAGTTCTGTTGAGATATGCGTAGAACGTCCTTTATCTAATTCAGAATTATCAACTCTTGAACAAGCTAGAGAAAATAGGGCAACAGGTAACTGTGGTCCCGATAAAGCTGGTAGTACTACTAATGTTGGACTTAGAGTTAAAGTATTTTGGGATGGGAAAGTGCATGTTCCAGAAAATACTTACGAGGCAGATTTAATTGATAGGTCATTTGAAGTTCAAAAACAATAGGTTTATTATAATTATTAAGAGGACTGACTGTATAGTCAGTCCTCTTTTATATAAATGTAATGCATAAAAATTAATGTCACCGTGAACTATCTGTATGTTACCCTAAACTTGTCATGTGTCACCTGAATTTGTTTCAGTCTTTAGTTCATAAGATTCTGAACTCCTTTTGCTCCTCAGCATGACAGATATTAAGGTTAGAATAACAAATCTTATTTGCCGAAAATTTTCATTATTTTATCAATAATACCTTCTTCTTCTCCACCTTGAGGTGTTGAATCGGTTATTACCATTTTTGATATTTTTTCCTTAAGTTTTTTACTGTCAGGTGATAAAGGTGCCCTTTCAAGGTATTTTTCATAAAATTCTTTTGCCTTGGAATTGTCTTTCAATTTTTCATAACAAAAACCAATTTGTTTATATATTTCATAATCAAAGTTATTTGTTTTTAAAAGTTTATTGTAATATTCAAGTGCACTTTTAAATTCGTATAAATCAATATAGACATCACCCAAGCCTTTTAATGCCATGGGGTTATCCGGTTCTTGTCTTACTAATTTTTCATAAAATTCCATTAGACTTGTTTTATCGCCCATTGCTTCATTAATTTTTATAATCTCTTTTACCGCTTCAGATTTATTCTGGTCACATCTGTGAGCGTTTAAGTATTCTGATAAGGCTAATTCATATTCTTGTTTATAAGAATAGCATTTACCCATATTATAGTGATATCCGTATGAGTCTTTATTTGCGTCACATACTAAGGCTCTCATTTGGTATACTAATGGGTTTTGCGGTGATAATTCATTAAATTTATCTATATTTTCATTACATTTTGTCCAATCTTTCATATTAAAATAATATTCAGCATATAATGCCCAATAATTAGCATTTTCTTTATCTTCTAATTTAGAGAGCATATCAATGGCTTTTTCGTTATCACCTTTCATTAAATAAGCTTTGATTTTAGTATATTCGCTTTTAGCGTATTCTATTGCTTTATCATATTGTCCTTCTCTTAAATACAAAGCTGATAAATATTCACTTAATTCAACATTATCAGGAAATGCCTTAACCCCTCGTTCTAAAATGTTTATAGCAGAATATCTGTCATTCATTCCTGAATATAAATCTGCCAATTTATAATATATTGCCATATCATCTTTTTGTTCAATAATTCTGTAAAATTCGTCTATAGCATTTTGAATTTTACCTGTATGTTCGTATGCTTTTGCAAGTAAAAATCGTGCATTAATAATTTCATTTTCTTCCGATGTTGAATTTATTGCTTTTTTATAATCATCAATTGCCTGAGTGACTTTTTCATTTAATATCTTGTATTTAGCTCGTGTTATATAGTATTTATAATTATTTGTATTCATATATATATCAAGTAATTCTGAATAACCCACAATTGAATTGGGATTAACAACAACTAATTCTTCCCAATATTTTGCAGCGTCTTCGTTTTTATCCATTGTTTTAGCTAAAAGTGCAATTTTTTCAAGATATTCTGCATCATCTTTTAATTTATCATATGAATTTTCAAGCATATCGTATGCTTTTTCATATTGTTCTTCATCAATAAGCATTTGTGCCTGCATTAAAGTTGTGTTTGTACTCATTATTTTACTTTCTATTTTACTTGGCTTGTCATTAGGTTTTCTATAATATTTAATCCGTTAAATATTGCTTTAATATTTGCGTTAATTGTACTTTCGTCTTTACCTCTTGATATTATTGATTGTCCGTTAGGCGCTCTGAAATGCATTATACTCATAGCGGTAGCTCCTGAACCCATTAATTCTTCGTTTAATGCTTGTTGTTCGTAATGTAATAGCTCACACTTAAATCCTGCTTTTTGTATAGCCTTTATACATCCGTCTACAGGTCCGTTTCCTAACATTTTTATATCATATTCTTTTTCGTGATATTTAAAATGAAGATTTATGTTACCGTCATCCAGTTTATCCATTTTACAAAGAGTAAATGCTCCTTGAATATTGAACACATGTTTATAATAAATATCAATAATATTTTTAGTAGAGAGTTCACCTGTTTTTTCTGCAATTTCTTTAGCAACCGGTGCTATTCTTTGTGCTTCCTGCAGGGTTATAGGATAACCTGCTTCTGTTATAATTTCATATATTGCAGTTTTGCCGGATTGAGAAGTAAAGCCTAATTTTTCATCATCTTTTCTGCCTATTAGAGAAGGATGTATAGGTCTATATGCACCTTTTTCCATATCTTTTGTTTTTATTGCTCCATCCTGATGGATTCCGCTTCTGTGTGCTAATGCGTCAGGCCCTATTAATGGAGCTTTTTCGTATATCTTTACTCCTGACATGTCTGAAATTATTAATGCTAATTCATATATCTTTGCTAAATTTAAAGGTACATCTACTCCTGAGTTATGTAATGCTACTGCAACTTCATATAAATTTGTATTTCCGGCTCTTTCTCCCAGTCCGTTCAGCGCACATTCCAGCTGAACTGCACCTGCAAAATAACTTTCTACCGTTGCTGCAGTTGCCATCCCTAAGTCATTATGATTGTGTACCGATATTATTATATCTTTCGGCAGTGATTCATATACTTTCTCTACCAAATTTATAAATACTTTTGGTCTTGTTCTTTCTACCGTATTCGGTAAATTTATAACATTTGCACCTGCTTTTACAACTTCTTTTAATGTATCTATAACAAAATCAATGTTTTCAAGGCAGTCTCCAAAATGTTCCACTGAAAATTCAACTTCCCCTTGTTTACCCATCAATTTTTTTGCGTATTCTACTGCTTCTATTGCTTGTTTTCTTACTTGTTCCGGTGATTTATTTAATACGTATTGCATATTAAAAGGGCTCATGGCTATGAAAGTATGTATTCTTTGTTTTGGTGCGGTTTTTATAGCTTCTGCAGCTTTTGTTATATCATTTTCTAATGTCCTTGCCAGAGCTGATATTACAACATTGTCAGGTGCTATGGATGCTAACCTTGAACAAGCTTCAAAATCCATTTCAGAAGCTGCCGCAAACCCTACTTCAACACCTTGAATGCCTAATTCTACAAGATGATTGAATATTAATTCTTTTTCAAATGTATTCCAAGGCTTTTTTAGTGACTGATTCCCGTCTCTTAAGGTTATATCATAGAAAAACGGTTGTCTTTGATTGATTGTTATATCTTTTTCAGTCATTTTTTTACCTTTCGTCATTTCTGTTTTTCTTTTATCTTGGATTGGTTGTAATTTTATATTGACTTGTTTCAGGGGCTTTTCTGGCAGATTCAGGGTTCATTCATTTCGTTCGACCTTACCCTTGGGAATTTCGCTTGAACTTGTTATGGTCTTATTGTAGAATAAAAGCATTGAAAAGGAAAGATTTATGATTGAGAGATATTCAAAAATTGAAATGAAAAAAATTTGGACTCTTGATTCTAAATTTCAATATTATCTTGATGTAGAACTTGCGGTTTGTAAAGCATATAATAAGTTAGGAGTAATCCCTGATAATGCTTTAAATGATATACTCTCAAAAGCTTCTTTTTCTGTTCAAAGAATTGATGAAATTGAACAAGAAGTTCGACATGATGTTATAGCTTTTCTTACAAATATTAATGAAAATGTTGGTGAAAATTCCAGATACATTCATATGGGAATGACCAGTTCTGATGTTATAGATACTGCACTTGCTCTTCAAATGGCCGATGCGGGGAAAATTATTCTTAAAGATTTGGATAATTTAATTGATACACTTAAAAATAAAGCAAAAGAACATAAAGATACAATTTGTATAGGTCGTTCTCACGGTATTCATGCAGAACCTATGACATTTGGGGTTAAATTATGCGGATATATCGATATTTTTGAACGTATGAAAAAAAATTTTGAACATGCACTTGATGTCGCTAAAATAGGACAAATATCAGGTCCTGTCGGTACTTATAGTAATATTAGTCCTGAAATTGAAAAAATCGCTTGCGAATTATTAAATCTTCGTCCTGCAAGATTTTCTACTCAAATTATTGCACGTGATATTCATGCCGGATATATTCAATCTCTTGCTCTGATTGCAAGTTGTATTGAACAAATTGCCGTTGAATTAAGACATCTTCAAAGAACAGAAGTATTAGAGGTTGAAGAAAGTTTTAAAGAAGGTCAAAAAGGTTCTTCTGCTATGCCTCACAAGAAAAACCCCATATCAGCCGAAAACTTATCGGGTTTAGCTCGTATTGTCAGGTCTAATTCCTTTGCTGCACTTGAAAATGTTGTTCTTTGGCACGAAAGAGATATTTCTCATTCCAGTGCAGAAAGAATTATTTTCCCTGATTCTACTATTCTTATTGATTATATGCTTTCAAGACTTAATGATACTATTAAAAATCTTGTTATTCATAAAGAAAATATGTTTAAAAATACAAACCTTTACGGCGGGATTGTTTTTTCTCAAAAAGTTTTGCTTTCGCTTTGTAATAAAGGCTTGTTAAGAGAAGATGCTTATAAACTTGTCCAAAAAAATGCTCTTGATGCTTTTAACAATAATGGCAATTTCAAAGAAAACCTTTTAAAAGATGGTGAAATTTTGAATATTCTTTCAAAAGAAGAAATTGAAGATTGTTTTAATATTCAGCATTATTTGAAAAATATTAATGAAATATATTTGAGGTTTGGTATTTAATTATAGTTAATATATTTAAGAATCTGTTCATTTTCTATTTTTTTGAAACACAAACTTTTATTGCATCCATCAATCTTGGTACTTGTATAATTTCAATATTATAATTTTCAGAAAGTTTTTTATTCTGTTTTGGAATGATAGCTTTTTTAAATCCTAATTTTTGTGCTTCATAAATACGTTTTTCTATATTATTAACATTTCTTATTTCGCCTGATAAACTTATTTCACCAATAATAACACAGTCAGAATCAACAACAACATCACGAAAACAAGTAGCAATAGCCAGTGCTATACCTAAATCAGCAGCAGGCTCATCTATTTCAATCCCTCCTATAACATTGACGTATACATCATGTTTTGATAAGTTTAATCCTATTCTTTTTTCTAAAACCGCAATTATTTGAAGTAATCTGTTATATTCAACTCCCGTTGAAACTCTTCTGGGTGAGGGATATGATGTTGAACCTACAAGTGCCTGCACTTCCACTAACAATGCTCTTGTACCTTCATTTGATGCGATTATTACACTCCCGGGGGTTGCCATATCCGTTTTTTCTTTCATGAAAAGTTCCGATGGATTTATGACTTCTTCAAGCCCGTTATCTGCCATATTAAATACTCCGATTTCATTTGTTGAACCAAAGCGATTTTTTATTGACCTTAATAATCTTTGAGTTTTATATTTATCTCCTTCAAAATATATTACTGTATCTACCATATGTTCTAATACTTTAGGACCGGCTATATTGCCGTCTTTTGTTACATGCCCTATTACAATTACTGTTATGTTCTTGTTCTTTGCTATATCCATCAATATATTTGTACATTCTCGAATTTGAGATACACTCCCTGATGAACTCGTTATAGTTGATGTATATACTGATTGTATTGAATCAATTACAAGTATATCCGGTTTTATATTGTCAATTTGATTAACTACCGCTTCCAGATTTGTTTGAGAATATACATAAAGATTGTCGGAATTAACATTGAGTCGTTTTGCTCTTAATTTCACTTGTGAGCCTGATTCTTCGGCACATACATATATTAATTTTTTATTTTGTGCACATATTTTTCCCGCAGTTTGTAGTACAAGTGTTGATTTCCCTATCCCTGGGTCACCTGCCAAAAGTATTAATGAACCTTGCACAAATCCACCGCCTAATACTCGGTCTAACTCTTCATATCCGCTTGGGATTCTTATACTTTCATTTATTTCTATTTCATTTATAAGACATATCGGACTTTCATCTGTTACTATACTTTGATGGGGTGATTGTATTTTATATTCTGCCTCTTCCGTTAGCGTTCCCCAAGCTCCGCAATCAGGACATTTCCCTATATATTTTGGTGTCTCATATCCGCAGTTTTGACATACCCATTTTGTTTTAACTTTTGCCATTTTCAATTTTCTCTTTTCTTGAATTTCTTAAATTTTCTTTTGCATCTATGTTATGTATATTTTTTATTACTGCGTTGGATATTAATATTAAAAATAAATTAACGCCGGGACTTGTATTCATACATATTTCTGTTTTTGATTCTTTATTTTTTTCTTTATTAAATTCTTCTTTATATGCCAGCTCAAAATTAATATTTATACTATATTTTTTACTTTCTTCTTTCATTAATTCAATAAATTCTTTTTGTGGAAATGTTTGTGATGTAATAGCTTCTATTTTTATACCATCTTTTGATGTTTTGTATATATTGGCTTGAAGATTACCGAAATTTTCTGTAGATATTAATATCATTACACTATCTTCATTTCCTGATTCGTTATTTGAGTTCTTTTCCCTTATCTCAAGTTTAAATGCTTCTCTTTCTGATAACGGAAGCCACGGTAAGTACATTAACATAATTGTTTTGA
>CANQOM010000075.1 GCA_947625445.1 Candidatus Gastranaerophilales bacterium | reverse complement strand
CAAGCATCTTCACAAGGTACTGCTATTTTAACTATAGCATTATATGGGCATGCAGCCATACACATTTTGCAATTTTTACATTTACTGCTATCTATATATGATTTACCGTTGACAATACTGATAGCCCCAAACTTACAAGCATTTTGACAAGAACGTGCAACACATCCCTGACATATATTAGTAACATACATTTGATTAGGAACACAACCTTTACAAGCAGCACCAATTACTGTTAGAATTTCATCATCAAATTTTTCACGTTCCAATGATTCTTTAGCATATATAGATAGCGATTTTTCCTCATTATCCTCTTCTATAGAATAACCTAAATATGCTATTACTCTATCTCTTAATATTGCTCTTTCTTTATAAATACAACATCTGAACGGAACATCAGAACCCTTGGGACGCATTACATATGGTATTAATCTTGTATTTTCTTCAAAATTATCAGAAAAAAATGCTTCAACTAATTTGATTAACACTTCCTGTTTTAATGTGAAAGTTCCTTTATTATCCATTGTTTCGTGCTTTCTTATAGTGTTTTTTTTATTATAACATAAATATTCTTGCAAAATTTCAAATAAATATTGTATAATCACATGTCACAGAAAGGAGTTTAATATGTGGAAAAGTGATATAGACATTAATTCAGTTGTTGAATTGCGTGTAAAACCAAATGTTTACTTTGGTTTTGGAGCTATTAACAAAATGGAAGAAATAGCAAAAGATATGAAGTCAAAAGGACTGGACAAGGTATTGGTAGTATCCGGAAGAAATGCTTATAAATCTTCAGGCGCTTGGGATGTAATAGAAAAAGCATTCAAAAATAACGGGATAAGTTATATAAATTATGCTGAAGTTACACCTAACCCTACTGTTGATGCAGTAGATGCAGCAGTAAAACTAGGCAAAGACTTTGGTGCAAAAGCAGTAATGGGTATAGGCGGAGGCTCACCTATTGATGCAGCTAAAACGGCAGCTATTATGCTTGCTAATGACGGAACAAGTGCAAGAGATATTATGGAATTTAAGTTTATTCCATCAAAAGCTGTTCCAATTATTGCAATAAACTTAACCCACGGAACGGGAACGGAAACAAACAGATTTGCAGTTGTTACTATACCTGAAACACAATACAAACCTGCTATAGCTTATGACTGTATTTATCCTTCATACTCAATTGATGACCCCGCTTTAATGATGAATTTATCTGCAGAACAAACTATATATGTATCAATAGATGCGGTAAATCACTCAGTTGAAGCGGCAACATCCAAAGTTGCTTCACCATTATCTGTTTCGACGGCAAAAGAATGTATTGAACTTGTTGGTAAATACTTGCCAAAAATTA
This sequence comes from Candidatus Gastranaerophilales bacterium, assembly GCA_947625445.1. GTDB lineage: Bacteria > Cyanobacteriota > Vampirovibrionia > Gastranaerophilales > Gastranaerophilaceae > Avigastranaerophilus. The sequence continues at coordinate 6,266 of CANQOM010000075.1, read as the reverse complement.
ATGCTAATCCTAAAGATAAAGAAGCCAGATATTTCTTATTATATGCATCAATACTTGGCGGTGTAAGTTTTGATAATGGGTTATTGCACTTTACACACGCACTTGAACACCCTCTTAGCGGTGTTAAACCAAAATTATCTCACGGATTAGGGCTTGCAATGATATTACCTGCGGTAATTAAGTATATCTACCCTGCAAAATCAAAGACAATTGCAACATTATTCCATACAATAATTCCGGAATTAAAAGGAACACCTGATGAAGCAGAATACGCTGCAAAAAAGGTTGAAGAATGGTTATATTCTGTTGGTATTACTAAAAAACTTGCAGATGAAGGTTTCTCAGAATCAGATATTGACAAACTTGTTAATTTAACTTTTGAAACTCCGTCATTATCAGGTTTATTGGCAATTGCTCCTGTTGATGGCAATAAAGAAACAGTCAGAGCTATATTTACAGAATCTTTAAAACCTTATAATAAATAAAATCTAAAAGACCGGCTGATTAGTCGGTCTTTTTTCCTATTTATCTTCTTCTTTATTTTTCTTCTCAAAGATATTTTCTTGTTTTTTAAGTTGTTCTTCTATTTCTTTCTTATCTTCTTTTACTGATTTTATTTTATTCGTTTCTACATTCTTCCTCATATTCGCAAATGACATTAATTTCTTTATGTTAAAACTTAATGAACTTGAATTGAATGTTTTTTCCGTATTCTCTACTTTTTCATCAAGTTTCCTGTGCCATATGTCGGCATATTAATTTCCTTTTGTAATGGAAAATATGTTAGTTATTAATTTACATTAATGTCATTCTGAGGAACAAAGCAAGCGTCGTTTAGCGAGTTCTTACCGAAGTTAAAGAAGCATTAAGCAAAGTATCAGGTTTGATATTTCACTTTATTTCTAAATACTTCTTTAAATATCAAAAAAATAAGATTCCAAAACAAATTCGAAATGACAAATATTTCAGTTCTACACAATGATTTTATTAGTTTATACACGTTAAACAAAGTGATATAATAATCTTAAAAATCAGGAGTTTTTTATGAAAAAGTTGTTTTTATTTTTTATATTTATCTGTTTAATAGTATTCACAACAGGATGCGGAATTAATAAAAATATTATAGAAGCACCGGGACCGAGTGAATGTAATCTGCCCCATGAATACAGTTTTGCGGTAGAAACAGATGATGTTTGGACTCCTACTTTTCAATTGTGTTGGAATGAATTTATTAAATTAATAGGTACTACTAAAGTTGAATATGTTGACGGAAATCCTATTATTGCTGATGAACTCAATAAGCAAAAATTTTTAAAAGAAGATCTAAACCCTGATGATTTCTATATTTCAGTAGGAAAACAAACTTTAAAACATAAAAAAAATATTGAAAAAGCTATTTGGGATAAGTTTAAAGAAAAAAGCGATATTTTAAATAATTTTAATTTTCCTGATATACCTGACTATAAAACAAATAAATTATTTATCTATTCAATACTTTTAAAAAATTTCCCGTTTATAGCCCAATTTGATAATTTGCCGACTGATTATTTTAACAATATTCAAAATCAAAAATATAAATATTTCGGATTTATGAAAGATGTACAATTTACTGACATTGACTCATGTGAAAATAAAAGATTACTTGATAAAACTCTTATCCCTTTATTCTATGTTAATGATGATGATTTTGCACTTAAAATAATTGATAAAACAAATAAAGAAGAAATGATTTTATATTTAACAAATTCTAATGATTCTTTTGAAAATGTATATAAAGAAATACAGGAAAAAGCTTTAAAAAACAATGTATATACTCAAAATAGAATCCAAAATACAACAAAAGGCCATAAAAATTTACCCGTTGAAATAACCAATTATTATAAAATTCCATACTTACACATTAATAAAACATTGAACTTTGATAATGAACTTTCAAGTAAAACAATTAAAGGAAAAAATTATAAAAATAACAAAAATGATACTTGGAAAATTTCAAAAACTGTTCAAACAATTAAGTTTGATATGGATAATAAAGGTGCAAAACTAAAAAGTGAAGCCGCCATTTCGACAGAAAATAGCATAATGTTTGAAGAAAAGATATTTTTAGATAATTTATTCTATTTTAATCGCCCGTTTATTATATTCCTTAAAGAAAAAAATAAAAACAAGCCTTACTTCGCAGCTCGGATTAAAGATGGTAAATATTTGATTAATTAAAAATATTAATTTTCTTTTATGGTAAAATTAAAGTTAATGTCGAAGTGGCGGAATTGGTAGACGCGCATGATTCAGGTTCATGTGGTTCACGCCTTGTGGGTTCAAGTCCCATCTTCGACAGTTTCTTTTTCTACAGAAAAAGAAACAAAAAAGACTTTCAGTTACTTATTTAAATTATTATTATTTATAAGTATTTATTAAAAAAGGATTCTCATTTTTGAAAATTTTTATTTTATTATTTTATATATATACGATTCTTTTTTGTTATAAAAATTAGGCGTAAATTTATATGCAGATAAAACTAATTCCTCTGAATCTTTTATAGATTCCTGTTTATTAGTATATATAGTAGCAATAGTATCGCCTTTTATAACTTTCTCTCCGGATTTTTTATTTAAATATATTCCGGCACTATAATCAATACTATCAGATTTTTTCTCTCTTCCGCCTCCTAAATTTTTACACGCTTTCGCTATTTTCAAGGCGTCCGTTTCAAATACATACCCCTCTTCTTTTGATTTTATTTCATATTTTATTGAAGCTTGAGGAAATTTTGTATAATCATCTATTACTGAATCATCTCCGTTTTGACTTTTTATTATCTCTTTAAATTTCTTAAGAGCTAAACCGTTTCTAATTACTTCATCCAAGTGATTTTCCATATCTTTTTCACTATTATAATGATTAACTTTTTCCATTACAGTTTTAGCCAAAGCATATGTAACTTCTTTTAAATCTGATTCATCACCACAATTGCCTTTTAAAAACTCAATAACTTCAATAACTTCAAGAGAATTACCTATTGCTCTGCCTAATGGTTCTTCCATTGAAGTTATAACTGTTGAAATTCTGCGATTTAAACGCCGTCCCACTTCAACCATTATCTGAGATAGTTTTTCCGCCTCTTGAGGAGTTTTTATAAAAGCTCCGGAACCGTATTTGACATCTAATACTATATGGTTTGCACCGGATGCTATCTTTTTTGATACAACTGATGAAGCTATTAGTGGAATTATATCAACTGTCGCAGTTACATCTCTTAATGCATATAATTTTCCATCAGCCGGAGCTAATGACATCGTTTGTGCTGCTATTGCCGCATTAATTCGCTTTACCTGTGATTTTAATTCTTCTATAGTTAAATCGGTTCTAAATCCGGGTATTGATTCCAATTTATCAATAGTTCCTCCCGTATGGCCCAAACCTCGACCTGATAACTTTGCGCACGCTATGCCCATTGAAGCCATTAACGGTAAAAATATCAATGTGATTTTATCTCCAACTCCGCCTGTTGAGTGTTTATCTATTACATTATTTGATATATCAGATAAATCAATAATTTCTCCTGATTCGACCATATACTTTGTTAACAGAGTTGTTTCATCTATATTCATTCCGTTAAAATATATTGCCATCAAAAGAGCACTTGCCTGATAATCTTCTATTGTTTTATTCATTATGCCGTTTATAAAAAATTTTATCTCTTCTTCACTTAGTGATTCTTTGTGCTTCTTTTTTTCTATAATATCAACTATTTTCATATAAACTCCCACGCACTTTTAATAACAAGAAAAGCCTTAAATATTTTTAAGTAATCATTATCTTCACTCAAATTTATTTTTTTGTGAAATTTACTCGAATATTTTAGGCTTTTTTTATTAAACTATTTTTTTTGTGTATTTAAATATTGAATAATATCATTAGTAACATCAACACCACCGGCATAAACTACACCGTAATCTAAAATTATATCAAGCTTTTTAGCGGCAGCAACTGCTTTTGACGCTTCTAATATACTATCTCTTATTGTTTTTTCTTTTTGAGTTTTTAAGTTGTATATTCTCTCTTCTTTAGCTTTATACTCTTTTTGAATTTGTTCTTCAAATGTCTTCTTCTGAATTGGTGATTCTATTGCCTTGAATTGTTTATCTTTATCAATTACATATTGTTGTAATTCCAAAAGTTTATTATCAATATCTTTATATGCATTACGAGCATAAGAATAGTTATCCATAACTTTTTCAAAATCAGCATAACCGATTGTAGCAGCATTTGCAGACAGATTTGATAATAAATTAGCCGCAAACAATACCAGTATAGTAGTTAAAAATAATTTTAATTTAGACATATTTCCCTCCTGCTTTCAATAATTCTAACAAATCATCGCCATAAATACAATATAAATTATAATTCTTAAGATTTCAAATTTTTATGTCTATTATATAATTTTTTATAAGGAGAGATAAAATATGTTAATTGTAATGAATTCACAAGCAAGTGAAGAGAATATAAATAAAGTTGTTGACTTTATAAAACAAAAAGGATTTGATGCGCATGTATCAAAAGGCGAAGACCACACAGTTATAGGCGCAGTAGGAAGAAAAGTTATAGATAAAAGGGATATTGAACTATTAGACGGAGTTAAAGAAGTAATTCGAATAACATCACCATATAAACTTGTAAGCCGTGTATTTAAAGGTGAAGATACAATAATAGAAATAAAAGATGTAAAAATTGGGGGAAATAATATCGCTATGATTGCAGGTCCTTGCACCGTTGAATCATACGACCAGATGGATGCTACTGCAGAAAAATTATCTGAATGCGGTGTAAAATTACTAAGAGGCGGTGCTTTTAAACCAAGGACATCTCCATACGCATTTCAAGGACTGGGAGAAGAAGGGCTTAAAATTTTAAGAGAAGTTGCGAACAAATATAATATGCTTGTTACTTCTGAAGTAATGGAAGTATCTCAAATACCTATGTTTCTCAAATATGTTGATATACTTCAGGTCGGAGCAAGAAATATGCAAAATTTTAATCTCCTAAAAAGCTTGGGAGAAATCAGAAAACCGGTTCTTTTAAAACGAGGATTAAGCGCAACTATTGAAGAATTGTTAATGTCAGCAGAATATATTATGGCCGGCGGCAACAGAGAAATCATCCTATGCGAACGGGGAATTAGAACTTTTGAACATATGACAAGAAATACTTTAGATATATCAGCTATACCTGTAATACAAAAAATAAGTCATTTGCCTATTATAGTTGACCCAAGCCATGCAACAGGGCTTAGAGATAAAGTTGCACCTATGTCAAAAGCAGCTATAGCAGCCGGAGCTGACGGTTTAATTATTGAAGTTCATAATTCACCGGAAACCGCACTCTGCGACGGAGCACAGTCTTTATACCCACATGACTTTGCTATTTTATTTGATGAACTTAAACAACTTGCAAAAGTAATTAAAAAACATTTTTAGATTAAAAAAGGAGATGAAAAACATCTCGCTTTTTTATATTTATTTTACTTGTCTTGATATTTCGTCTGTTATATCTATACCGCCTGAAAGAACTACGCCTTTTGCCAATACCAGATTATATCCGTTTGTTTTTGCATTTTCGGCAATTAATGCTGAAATACTTTTATCAATTGCTAACAATTTTGTTTCATAATCTTTAGCAATTGTTGTTCTCTTTGTTTGAAATTCTTTATTGTATTTAGCTTCAAGAGCTTTTTTCTTAGCCGGGTCTTTTTCTTTATCTAAAGTACTTTTTGCATTTTCGACAAATTTAGATAAATCTTGCCCTTTTTTCTTTTGATCTTCTTTTAAAGATTTAACTTGTGCTGATGATGCTATTAACTTTTGAACATCAACAACCGCAACTTTATAATTGCTGGGAACATCTGATATAGCATAATTTCCGGCTGCTAATCCGATTCCAAATGCCAACAAAGATATAGTTAATATTTTTACACCATTTTTCATATTTTACTCCTTTTTGAGTTGATTATACCATTTTAATTCGTTTTTTTCAAATTAATCTGTTGTATACTATAACTCAAGAAGTTCAGACAATTTTTTTGATTCCAGCTTTGAAAGTCCTTCAAAATTGCCTTTTATTTTAAAATATTCCGTAAACTTGGGAGTGGTTTTTAAATTATATGAACGCCCGTTTTTATCTTTTTTTCTGCTTATTAATCCTTTTTCTTCCAGCTCTTGTACATGCTCATATGCACTCGCACCCCTTAATTCTTTTAATTCCGATTG
>CANQOM010000074.1 GCA_947625445.1 Candidatus Gastranaerophilales bacterium | reverse complement strand
TCAAAAAAAGAATTTGTATCCATTGAAACGATGAAAAAATGTTGTGAAAATATAATAAATATTATACAAGTATGGGCAACTCATAAAAATCCTTTTGAATAAATATTTGATAGTATTGATTGAAAAAAATGTTTATGATATAAAAAAAGTACTGTGAAAAGGAAACTTTTTGCTAGTTCAACGAACGGAAGTCAAGAAAACTGAATAAAAATATAAAATTAGCTAAAGGCGCAGGATTCTGTTACGGAGTCAAAAGAGCGGTCGAAACTACAAAGCAAGTTAAAAAAGACAACCCTGATAAGAAAGTATGGGTTCTTGGTGAATTGATTCATAATTCACATGTTATAAAAGAACTTGAACAAATAGGAATAAATACCGTTGATGAATTACCTGAGAATGAAAACGGGATATGTATAGTAAGAAGTCACGGTATGCCACCTTTAAAAATTAAGGAAATGCAGGATAAAGGTTTTGAAGTTATTGATTTAACTTGCCCTGATGTAAAAAAAGTTCAACAAAAAGCTATTCAACTTGCTCAGGAAGGTTATTTGGTTATTATTCTGGGAAAACCTGAACATCCTGAAGTTATTGCAATTGAAGCTAATGCTAAAATGTATTCCGATAATGTTATTGTTGTTCCTGATATTGAGTATTTAAAGTTAAATGAAGAAAAAATTAAATCAAATAAAAAAATAGGAATTGTTATTCAAACAACACAAAAAATAGAATTTTTAAAAGAAATAATAGATTATCTTCTTCCTGTTACAACAGAATTAAAAATATTTAATACTATATGTAAATCCACATCAATGAGGCAGGAAGAGGCAAGAAAACTTGCAAAAGAGTCAGATTTAATGATAGTTGTAGGAAGTAAAAAGAGTGCTAATACAACTCATTTGGCAGAGATTTTATCATCAATTACAAATACAATTCACATAGAAACCAAAGAAGATTTAGTCAAATATATGCAATTAATAAAAGAAGTAAAAAACATAGGGGTAGCAGCAGGTGCATCTACTCCTGAAAATATAATTAATGAAGTTATATCGGAATTAGAAAAAATATAAGAAAGGATAAATAAAAATGGAAAAAACATTAAATGAACAAGATGAATTTGTCAGATTATTGGAAGAAAGTTATAATTACAAATTCTCAGTGGCAGATGTCGTAAAAGGAATTGTAATTAAACAAGAAAATGACGGTTTTTTAGTAGATATCGGAGCAAAAACTGAAGCGTTTCTTTCAAACAGAGAAATTACAAATAACCAAGTAAATGATAGAGATTATTCAGAGTATTTGGCTATAAATGATGTAAAAGAATTTTACATCTTAAAAGATGAAACAGATGATGAAAACGGAAGAATCTTATTATCATTAAAGAAATTATCTTGTGCAAAAGCTTGGCAAGAACTTCAAAATGCGAAATTTAATAATGAAACAATAATAGCAAAAGTAGTAATGATAGTAAGAGGCGGAGTTATTGTTGAAGTTTCTGATTTAAGAGGGTTTGTTCCTGCAAGTCAATTAAGAACAGGTGCTCCTTTTGACGGTTTAATCGGACAAGATATTGAAGTTAAAGTTTTAGAAGCTGATGCAAAAAGAAATAAATTAATTTTATCTCAAAGACAAGCTGTAGCTGAACAAAGAGAACAAGTTGTTGATGAAGTTATTTCACAATTAGAAATAGGTTCTGTTGTTACAGGTAAAGTTGTAAGAATAGCAGATTTTGGTGCATTTGTTGATATTAACGGTGTTGATGGGTTGCTTCCTATATCTGAAATTTCTTGGCAAAGAATTAAACATCCTTCAGATGTTATTTCTTTGGGACAAGAAATTGAGGTAAAAATCTTAAAAATAGATATGGATATGAAACGTATCAGCTTAAGTTTAAAAAGAATGGGCGAAAATCCTTGGGAATCTATTGAAAATGAATTTAAAGAAGGGCAAGTTATAAAAGGCACTGTTAATAAAGTAACATCATTTGGCGCATTTATTAACATATTTCCGGGTGTTGAAGCTTTATTACCTTCATCTGAAATGGAGCCGGCTAATGCTAATCCGTTCAATATATACAATGTAGGAGATGAAGTTCAAGTTTTAATTAAAAAATTCACTCCTCAAGAACATAGAATCGCATTAAGCGTTAAAGATATAGAAAAATAACTTTTAATATGTTCGAGTAAATTTATACGGGTACGCAGTAGATGTTACAAAGTGAACTGCCATAACGAAGTAATAATGACAGAGCCTGTATCCGTAATAAAGCGAAGTGTAAGAAACTTTACGGTTACGACACTCGATTAATATAAAGAGGGTTTATATAAAACCCTCTTTATTTGTTAAAAAATCTTCATATTATACATATTTATGTCAATTTTTAATTTTTATGTGTTTTAATACAAATGAAAAGTAAGAAGGAAGATAGTATGAAAGTTGAAGCAGTAAAACAAAATAACTCATCCAAAATCGGTAAAAAAGTAGGAACCGTTGCAGGTTTAGGTCTTACAGGTGCTTATGTCGCTATTGACAGAAAAGAGATGCTTATTAATCCAGTTAAGGATAATATTAATAAACAAATCAAGACAATGAAAGACAGTTTCTTAAGCGGAGTTTCCAAAACTGCTGAAAATAATCTTGATAAAACTGCAGGTAAGTCTTTTACAGAATTAATGCATTCTTCTTTTGATAATTTTATGAAGAATAACAATAAATTATGTTACGAAAATTTAGAAAAAGCTGCTGAAAAACTTGGTACAAAAAAAGATATATATATTAATGGCGTAAAAGAATCATTTAAAAATTTTGATAAAACAATATTAAAAACAGGCGTAAAAGGAGTTGCAATTGCCGCAAGTGTAGCTGCATTAGTTATGGCAGCAGGTGCTTTAGCAGGCAGAATTATCGGTGGTGCAATTGGTAAATCTGTTGATAATCATAAACAAAATAAAGTTGAAAATGCCTAAGCAAAATTTATTTATGAGATTTAAAATTTAAAATAAAAAATCCTTAAACTTGTCAGATTAAGGATTTTTTTATGATTATTTAAGCATTTTTTTTAAATATTGCCCCGTAAATGAGTTTTTAACTTTACTTACTTCTTCCGGAGTACCTTGTGTAATAATTGTTCCTCCTTCATCTCCTCCTTGAGGGCCTAAATCAATAATGTGATCTACGGTCTTAATTAAATCAAGATTATGCTCAATTATAAGAATGGTATTCCCCGCATCAGCAAGTTTATTAATAATTTTAATGAGTTTATCCAGGTCATACCAGTGAAGTCCTACAGTAGGTTCATCTAAAAGATATAGCGTTTTTCCTGTGGCTCTTTTATTCAATTCGCTGGCCAATTTAATTCTTTGTGCTTCACCTCCTGACAGTGTTGTTGCACTTTGACCTAATTTCATATAACCCAAACCTACATCATTTAATGTTTGAAGTCTGGTTTTTATTTTTGGTATTCCTTCAAAAAATTCAAGAGCTTCAGATATACTCATATCAAGAACTTCAGAGATATTTTTACCTTTATATTTTACTTCAAGAGTTTCTCTGTTATATCTTTGACCTTTACATACATTACATTTAATGTAAACGTCAGATAAGAAATTCATTTCAATTTTTGTTAAACCATCACCTTTGCAGGCTTCACATCTCCCACCTTTAACATTAAAGCTGAATCTGCCGGGGTTATATCCTCTTACCTTAGCTTCAGGTGTTTTGGCATAGAGTTCTCTTATATGAGTAAAAACATCGGTATATGTTGCAGGATTTGACCTTGGTGTCCTTCCTATAGGAGATTGGTCTATACAAATTACTTTATCTATATTTTCAAAACCTTCAATTTTATCTACCCCTTGTGGTTTTGGTTTATTTTTATTGAGCTTGTGAATTGAATATGCATATAATATATCATTCATTAAGGTAGATTTACCGCTTCCTGAAACACCGGTCAACGCAACTACTTTCCCTAAAGGAATTTTAACGTTAATGTTTTTAAGATTATTTTTATGTGCATTAATAATTTCCAAATATTTGCCATTACCTTCACGCCGTTTTTTAGGGATAGGAATAACTTTTTCTCCGCTTAAATATTGACCGGTTAATGATTTTCTTGTATTCATGATATCTTCAAGTGAACCTTGAGCAATTACTTTACCACCGTTTACACCTGCATATACACCTATATCTACTATATAATCAGCACTTCTTATTGTATCTTCATCGTGTTCGACTACAATTAGAGTATTCCCTAAATTCCTAAGTCGAATAAGAGTTTTAATTAACATGTCATTGTTATATTGATGTAAACCAATAGATGGTTCATCCAAAACATATAAAACTCCTGATAAACCGCTTCCAATTTGAGTTGCAAGTCTGATTCTCTGAGCTTCGCCACCCGAAAGAGTCGCTGACATTCTCGCAAGATTTAGATAATTTAATCCTACATCAAGCATAAATTTTAATCTTGCTCTGATTTCATCAAGAATTTGTTTCGCTATTGCCAGTTTATAATCATCTAATTCAAGGTTAAGGTCAGAAAAGAATTTATATGCCTCTTTTATAGAAAGAAGACAAACTTCATATATATTTTTACCTCCGACGGTAACCGCAAGTGAAAATGGCTTTAATCTTGCTCCGTGACATTCACTGCAGGGAATTTGAGACATATACTCCTGAATATATTCTCTTACTTCTTCAGAGTTAGATTCTGTATATTTATTCATGAAATATGGAATTACGCCTGTAAAAGGTCTCATTTGAGTGACATATCTTGTTCCGCCAAATTCTTTAAATCTTAGTCTGATTAATTCTTTACCGCTTCCATACAAAATTATTTTTTGATGCTCTTGAGGTAAATTTTCAAAAGGTAAATTCATATCAATGTTATAATGATTTGCAACAGATTGAAGAATATCCTGATAGTATTGATTTCCGGTTTTAGCCCATGGATATATAGCCCCTTGTGAAAGAGATTTTGTTCTGTCAGGGATTAACAAATCAGGGTCAGGAACGTAGTGAGCGCCAAGCCCGGAGCAAGAAGGACATGCGCCATACGGATTGTTAAAACTGAATATTCTGGGAGCTAGCTCTTCGAAACTTAAATTACAATTAGGACACGCAAGTTTTTCGGAAAATATCATTTCATTTCCACCGATTGCATCAACTATTAATAGTCCGTCTGCTTTTTGCAGAGCAATTTGAGCACTATCTGTCAGTCTTGATTTAGCACTCTCTTTTATTACTAGCCTGTCTACAACTACTTCAATAGTATGTTTTTGTGTTTTATTTAATTCTATTTCGTCTTCATCAAGATTATAAATTTCACCGTCAACTCTAACTCTTACAAATCCTTCTTGTTTTAATTCTTCAAAAAGATTAACAAATTCACCTTTTTTTCCTCTGACAACAGGTGCAAGAAGTTGAATTTTTGTTCCTTCAGGTAAAGTGTATATTTTATCAACTATTTCATCAATAGACTGAGGAGCAATTTCACTACCACACTCAGGGCAATGAGGAGTCCCGATTCTTGCAAATAATAATCTTAAATAATCGTATATTTCAGTAACTGTTCCTACTGTTGAACGAGGGTTATTGCTGGTTGATTTTTGGTCAATAGAAATAGCCGGAGATAATCCTTCAATGCTTTCAACATCAGGCTTATCGAGTTGTCCTAAAAATTGTCTTGCATAATTTGAAAGGCTTTCTACATATCTTCTTTGTCCTTCTGCAAAAATTGTATCAAATGCAAGTGAACTTTTTCCTGAACCTGATATTCCGGTGAAAACTATTAACTCATTTTTTGGTAATTCTAGACTTACATTTTTTAAATTATGTTGATTTGCTTTTCTAATAATTATTTTATCGTTCATACATACATTATGTCATGAAATAAAATTCTTATTCAATATTTGTGAAACTCTATATTGAACTTTAATATCCGTAATGTTCTTTTTTGTTTAAATATTCTTTAACAGTGTTGAGTGACGATTGTATAATTCTTGTAATTCTTGAAGAAGACAAACCAATTCTTTGAGCAATTTCTTTAACCTGCATATTGCGATAAAATCTGTATTCTATAATAGTTCTTTCTTTTTGCGGAAGTTTTGCTATAGCTTCTCTAATTACTAAACCTAACTCGGAAATTTCTGCTTTTTCATCTGGAAGAGCAGAAGGGTCTTTTATAAAATCATAAGGTGAATCGTTATCAGATGCGGCAGCGGCTAAACTGTCTATTGACAAGATTGTTTCATAGATAGCTTCTCTGACTTTACCGGGTGTAATAGTATTTTCATCATCATCTGATTGCGATTGTTCATCATATTCTTCATCATTTGATTCGTTGTTATGTTTTAAAGAATACCACTTATAGCGATTTCTTAATTCATTTCTTATCGCCCATCTGACTGCAGTTGCTATATAGGCATTATTATATTTTTGCAATTCTTCATTGGTCTTATCTTTAATCATAACTTGTATTGCAATAATACCTATGCTGACAAGTTCTTCGTAATCCACCATATGATGAGGAATACGCTTATGTTCAACTCTTGCAACTTTTTCGATTATATTTATGTAATCTTTTATTTTTTCGTGCATCTTCAACGTCTGTTGTGTATCTTACTTTATATTACTACCTTTTTGTGTATTTTTCAAATTATAAACAAAAATCAATATTTCAGCTACTGCTTTATAAAGTTCTGGAGGTATTGTTGCATTAATTTCAACCATTCTGAAGATAGCTCTTGCAACAGGCGGATTTTCTATTACAGGAACTTGATGCTCTCTTGCTATTTCTATAATTTTTTTAGCAAATAATTCACTGCCTTTTGCTAATAATTTGGGAGATTCCATTTTTTCGGCATCGTATTTTAATGCACAAGCAATGTGTGTCGGATTAGATACGACAAAATCAGCGTCAGGTACTGAATCCATCATTTGTCTCTGGAGCATCTGTTGTCTTCTTTGTCTTAGTGCTGCTTTTACGTGAGGGTCACCTTCTTGGTTTTTATATTCATCTTTTACTTCTTTAAAGGACATTTTTTGGTCTTGCATAAATTTCCATCTGACCATTCCGTAATCTGCGGCGGCTATTATCAAAAATGCTATCCCTGCTTTCATCACAAATTCTATTATTAATGAACCGAATTCATTTAATATTGCAAAACTGTTATCTATTGCAGCAAGCCCTAATATGGCTTCTAAGTGATTAGAATATACCATCCAGCCAATTAAGCCTAATAATGCAACCTTTACAATATTTTTTACCAATTCAAATGCAGTTTTGGGTGACATTAAATTCTTAAAATACTTTGTTGGATTTAATTTATCCAAAGATGGTTCTAAAGGCTTTGTTGTTACTAAGGGACCTATTTGTATTAAATCTCCCAATATGGCTATAAATGCAGCTAAAATGAGTATTGGACCTATTATAAGCATTGTAGGAATTATTATTGCGGTTGCAAGGTGAACATAACCTATGTCTTCTAAATGCTTATCGGGAATTTTATCATATAAATATACAAATAATATTGAAATTTGGTCCCAAATAAACGGAGAAAGCTTTATGATGACTATAAACATAACAAGTAAAGCTAGCGCCATCGAAAAATCTTTAGATTTTACAACC
>CANQOM010000073.1 GCA_947625445.1 Candidatus Gastranaerophilales bacterium | reverse complement strand
CAGTAGGTGTTGCTGCTTGCGTAGTTGGCGGTACGATGGGTGCAGTACAAGTTGGAAAAGGTATTTATAATGCAGCAACTGCAAAAACAGATGCTGAAGCAAAAGAAGCTTGGCAAAATATAGGCGGAGGCGCATTTACAGTTGGTATGTCAGTTGTCGGTGCTAAAGCCGGAGTTAAAGCAATAAAAAATTCTGCAGGAAATGGTTCTGCTCTTCAAGCATTAGAAAATAATGGAACTAAATTATCAACCAAAACTCTTGGTCAATATGGTAAAGCTTTAGGTAAAGATGTTGTTTCTTCTACTAAAAATAATTTTTCTAAGATTAAATCAAATGTAGGTTCTACTGCGGAAGCTTTAAAGCCAACAACTGATGCAATTAAACATCCAATTAAAAATGCAAAGAAAGTTTTAGATTCTGATAAAGCAACTAAAGCATTAGATGTAGCTAAACATCCAATCAAAAATGCAAAGAAAGTTTTAGATTCTGATAAAGCAAATAAAGCATTAGATATAGCTAAACATCCAATCGAAAATGCAAAGAAAGTTGTAAAATCTGAAAAAGCAACTAAAGCATTTGATTCAGCTAAACATCCGTTTGAAACATTAAAAAACATTCCATCTAAATTATCAGAAGGTGCTAAATCAGTTATAAAAGCTTTACAAAATACTGACTCATCATATGCTCAACTAGTAAAAAAATATGGTTATGATAATGTTGCAGAAGCATTAGAATACTTAGGCGGTTTCGAAATAGCAAGTCAAAACATATAATAACAAATAAAAAGAAGAGGAAGGGTTAACCTTCCTCTTCTTTTATTGCTTTTAGAATATCTTTTTGGGAAAGTATCCAAAGATTCAATCTCAAAAAATTTTTTTATACCTTTAATTTTCACAGGTTTCATCATTTTTTTGGAATATATTTATTATATAGAAATTTAAAGTAATCATTTTTTATAATTTTAAACTTGCAAAAGCGAATTATTGAGCCAATAGGCAAAATTAATATGTCTGTATATTAACTAAGTAAAAGAGTTTCAGAATCTTTAAATCCAAGAGACTGAAATAAAAATATATTTACCCTTTTTACAAAAATTAATATTTTATCATAATTAGTAAATAATTAAAATAAAAAATACTTTATATAAATATAAGTTAGTTTTGGTTATTTTTGGAGGAAAATTTTATGGTTAGTAGTGTTAGTGGTTATCAAACAGGCAATATTGATTATACTAAATGGAGAACAAAAAGCATAACAGAAATGGCAGTTCCTGTTCATGCACAAATTTCTCAACCCATACAACAAGAAGGAGATAATGCACAATTATCAAATTCATCTTCAGAAAAATGCACAGATGGAAAAGATGACGGTAAAATCGGATTTTTCGGTGCTATAGGGAATATGATAAAAGGAGCAGCAAAGACTGTTGTTGACGGTGTTAAAGGAATGTTTACAGGGAAAGATGGTAAATTTTCTTTAGGTAAAACATTATTAAGCCTTGGTACTGCTGCATTATGTATAGCATGTCCGGCAGTAGGCGTTGCAGCTTGTGCAATTGGTGGTACGATGGGAGCAATACAATTAGGAAAAGGCATTTATAATGCAGCAACTGCAAAAACAGATGCTGAAGCAAAAGAAGCTTGGCAAAATGTAGGTGGAGGCGCATTAACAGTCGGAATGTCATATGCAGGTGCTAAAGCCGGGTTAAAAGCTATGAAATCTTCCTCAAATACAGCTTTAGCAAATGTTGATGATGCTATTAGTAATACTGATGATGCTTTAAAATTAACAAATAAGTCTATTGATGATGTTGTTAATAACACTGATGATGTTTTAAAATTATCAAATAATCCTTTTGATGATGGTATTAATAATACTGATGATGTTTTAAAATTAACAAGTGGCACAGAAGAAGATATAATAGGAAAAACAACTACAAGTGCGGCTAAAGATTCCTTTAATTCAACAAATTCTGCAAGAGAAGCGGTTCTTGAACGAATTAACAATAATATATCTGACGCTAAATCACTAATCGCAGAATATGATAAAAATCCAAATATACACACACGCAATCAAGTATTTAAAAAACTTCATACAGATTATTTTAATAAAGATATAAATGATGGTTATATTACCCAAGAAGATTTAACTGACCTTGTAAATTTATTTGTATCATTTACAAACCATGTAAAATAAAAGAAGAGGAAGGGTTAACCTTCCTCTTCTTTTATTGCTTTTAGAATATCTTTTTTGGGGCTCTCCAAAGATTCAATACCAAAAAGTTTTGACATACCTTCAATTATTAAAGGATTTATCATATTCGGGCAGCATTGGCCCAAAAATATTTTCTTTAATTTTAAATGTATTAAGTTAAATATGTGGGAGATTGTTGAAGGTGTACACTCTGATAAAAATATACTAACATTATTTTCAAAGTCATCAACTTTTTCTTGAAGTTTTTCAACAATGTCATACAGTATAGAAAAATCATAATAAGAATTCACATGCCAGAAATTCTCTCTGATTGAATCATAACCAAAAGAAATAATATAGCAATCACTAGGACACTCTTTTATAAATTTAAAGATATATTCATTTTTAATATTAAACATATCAATTAAACCAATAATAAAAATATGTTTTATTTCATGCAAATTAATCATATTTGAAATTTCCATAATTTTGTCTTGAATTAATTCGCCATAATAACCGATTCTTACGGTATTAAAAGAAGATTCTTCTTTAAATCCCTTAGATTTAAGTGCATATTGAATTATAGGCGTAAAGTCATCATTTTCAACTTTTGCAATGCCATAAGAGGGATATCTGGCAGAAGTATAAATTTGCCCTCTTATAACGTCAATTTTAGGCACTGAATTTTGTGAAATATAAATAGGTCCCGGGAATTGTGCAAATTCAAGAGAAAAATTACTGTATGCTACTTGATAATGCCCTGCAAGATTTTTATATGTCTTTAAATTTTTATACTCATGAGCACTTAACATCTCATTATGTGTATAAACATTAATATCCGTATCTTGAGCCGCAATAAGAATCTTTTCCAAATCAAGAAAACTATTGCCTGAAACTAAAATAGCTTTACCTTTTTTGGCTGATAGATTTACCATTGTTTCTTCAACAGGACCAAATTTATTTACTATTGTTGAATTTAACATTTTTACTATTTTATAATTACATGCAGCGAAACTAATTATTTTTTCTTTCAAATTTTCGTCATTTTCAGATTGTTCATTAGGAGTGTTTAATAAACATAAAACTTCTTCTTTTGCATCAATAAAATCTATACCAAAATTTTTTAACTCAATAAGACAATTACAGGCATTCAAAACAATATTAATCATTAAATCATAAAGAATTTTATTATCTTTATTAATATTATTTGTTAATTCATCTTTTTTAGGTTTATTTAAAGCCTTAATAATACTTTCTTTACTATTTAAATTAATTTTATCCATTACAAGAAGCCCGGGTTCAATGCCACTTTTGTTACAAGCTTCAATATACATATCCTCCAGTTTCTTTTTATTATTATATAAATCTTCAACTATAATAAAGAAGCTTTCTTTTCTAAAATCAAGATTCACAATAAGTATAGCAATAAAATCAATAACTTTATCTCTGTATTCTGACATATCTATATTTAAATTTTTAAGTTTTTCTATATAATAGACAATTTGTTGTAATTCAGAAACAAGCATATCTTTTATAGCTAAAATATAAGGGTCAAAAGAAAATGCAGTAGGAGTATTTGAACCTGTACATAAAGAATTATAAAAATAGAAAAATTTATTCATAATAAAAAAACCTTAATTAACTTTTAATCTTCTATCAATTTGTCAAGTTCACCGGCCCTGTTTAATTTATCTAAAACATCAAAACCACCGATTCTTCGTCCATCTATTATTATTTGAGGAACGGTAACCTTTCCTTCTATACCATAATATTCACCGAGTTTTTTTCTATGTTCTTCTTCATTCTCAGTAATATCAATTTTTTTATAAGGAATATCTTTTTCATTTAATAAAACTTCTGCCTTTTTACAATACGGACAATAATCGACCGTATAAATTACAACGTCTTTCATATTTACTCCTATCATTTAATCAGCTTTTTTACATCTATAAACACTTATAGATTATCTGTTAATCGATAAATGAAAGAATCAGACAAAAGAATAAAACTATTTACTTATTCTCTTTATTAAATCTTCAATATTTTTCTTTTCTTCATCCGGCAAATCAAAATTAAGATAGTCAGTAAAATATTCTATAGCACTTTCGTTATCATTTCTTGCCATAAACAAAATCCCCAGTTTTTTATAAGACGGATGAAAATTTTCGTTACAAGAAAGAGCTTTTAAATGATTAGATATAGCCTTGTCAACATCATCATTCGCTTCATAAGCAATAGCCGTCTGGTAATATAAAATAGCATTATCGGTCACTTTTTCAAGAACAGTTTCATAATTTTGAACCGCACTGTCATAATCACCCAATTCAAAGTGAAGATTTCCTAAATCCCAATATGCATCCAAATTATCTGAATCAATATCCAAAATTTCATTTAATTGATCCATAGCTAAATCATATCTGCAATCTTCTAAATAAAATCTTGATAAATAATGTTTTAAAGCAATTTCATTGGGCATAAGAGTTACTGCATTTTCAAGTAAATTTATAGCATCAATTATATTTTTATTTCTAAAATATACATCTGAAAGATTAATGTATGTTTGAACAGATTTTGGATTAAAAGATAAAGCTTTTATGAAATATTCAATAGCTAAATCATCTTTTGCCAGTTTAGAATAACACAAACCTATATTATTTAATAAGTTCGGATTATTATTATCATTATTAAGCGCAATTAAAAAACTATCGGCAGCCTTTTCATAATCTGCTGACTTAAAATAATTAAGTGCTTTTTCCAAATCATTGTTTATTTCATTTTCCATAACTTTATATTACAATAAAAGAAAATAAAGACAATAGAAGAAAGGAAAAAGTATGTCAGGACACTCAAAGTGGTCAACAATAAAACACAAAAAAGCAGCAGTGGATGCAGCAAGAGGAGTAACATTTCAGAAATTTTCAAGAGAGCTTATTATAGCAGCAAAACTTGGCGGTCCTGACCCTGCAGGTAATTTTCGTTTAAGAACTGCAATAGACAGAGCAAAAGCAGCAGGGCTGCCTAATGATAATATAAAAAGAGCAATAGAAAAAGGTTCGGGTTCTTCCGGTGCAGATAGTGTCGAAGAATTAACATATGAAGGCTATGGTCCGGGTGGAAGCGCTATATTTATAGAAGCTATGACTGATAACAGAAACCGCACGGCAGGAGACATTAGAAGTTTCTTTTCCAAGTTTGGAGGAAACCTAGGTGAAACAGGATGCGTAGGCTGGATGTTTAAACAAGTCGGCTTAGTTGAATTTGATAAAGAATCTTTAGATTTTGATAAATTATTTGAAGCTGCTATTGAAGCTAATGCTCAAGATGTAATTGAAGAAGATGATATTTATAAAGTTATTACAACTCCAGAAGATTTACAATCTTGTGCAGAAACACTTGAAAAAAACGGATTTAAAGGAAAATCAGCTCAACTTACAAGAATAGCTGAAAATTCGGTTGAAATTACTGATGAAAAAATAGCAACTAACATTATAAGACTAATCGAAAAACTTGAAGAACATGATGACGTACAAAATGTATACTCTAACTTCGATATTTCAGATGAGTTAATGGAAAAACTGGATATATAAATTTTAATTTTTGACAATTTTAAAAGGGTGACTAATTTAAAAAAGTTAGTCACCCTTAAGTACGAAAAGACAGTCAATCAAAACTTATTTATTAGCCAACTCCTTTAAATTTAGGAGTTGCTCTGTCAATTGCATCAGATTCAGCTTCTTCTACTGCTTCTAATTGTTTTTGTATTGTTGAAACCATTGTATCTAGTCTTTTAACGAGCATCTCAAGTGAATTTTCTTTAACTGATACCTTATATATTTCTTGATTTATAGCGTCTAATTCTTTATCAAAATCTCCTTGTTTAGCGTTAATTTGATTGCTAATTGAGTTTCTTGCATCAGAACCGGACGCACTTGCTAAATCTCTATACAAATCTGCCAATTCTTCAGACTGTGACGCTTGCATACTGCTCATTTGTTGCTGCAATGAAAGAGTCTGTGTCCCCAATCTATACTGTTCATCAGAACGTTGAGTCTGTTGAAGAGAAACAATATTTAAATTACCTGTTAGTACAACTTTCCTTTGTGCAAATAAAGCGTATCCCATTTGCTTCCTTCTCTTTCGTACTTTTCATAAAACAAGACTTCATTTTCTTATTTTATGATTTTATTATTCACTCTATCCTTAAAAGTAATAGCTTAATGTCTCTTTTAGCTAAACCACATATGGTTTAAAAAAAAGCCGACTCTATTGCGGCTATAGACTTTTGGGAGGAGGTTTGTGTGAGTTTTTATTCTCACATTTATACATATCGGCATATATTTTTAAAACTTTAATTTTTTATTTAATAATTTTCTTAAAAAAGTTAAAAGTCCAATTAATACAAGCTTTTTCAGCTTCATAATTCTTAATATATTACTAAAGTGTTTGTAGTAAAATATAAATATGTCAAAATCAATATCAAAACCCGAATTACTATTGCCGGCAGGGAGTAAAGAGAAACTGGAATATGCCATTCATTACGGTGCAGACGCACTATACCTCGGAACGGTTGATTTTAGTTTAAGAACTATGAGAAAAGGAGAATTAATAACTCTTGATAATTTAAAAGATATAATTAACTTAGCACATTCATATAATAAAAAAGTATATTTAACATTAAATATTTTTGCCTATAGTGATGATATAAACAAAATGATAAGTGCGTCAGAAAAAATAAATGAAGCAAACCCTGATGCAATATTATTTTCAGACTTTGGAGTATATAACATAATAAAAAAATATATGCCTTCAATCCCATTACATGTTTCAACCCAAACAAACATACTAAATTATGAAGCAGTGAAGTTTTGGCAAGATTTAGGTGCAAAAAGAGTAGTTTTATCCAGAGATTTATCTTTAAAACAAATAGAAGAAATAAAAAATAAAGTACCCGGCATGGAGCTTGAAGTATTTGTTCATGGTGCTCAATGTGTTTCATATTCAGGAAGATGTTTGATTAGTGATTATATGACAAAAGGAGAAAGAAAAGCAAACCACGGCAATTGTTCTCAATCTTGTCGTTGGAGCTATAAACTTGTTGAAGAAACAAGACCGGGAGAATATTTTGATATAAATGAAGACGAAAAAGGCACTCACATCCTTAGCCCTAAAGATCTCGCTTTAATTAACTATTTACCCGAATTAATTGATTTGGGTATTGATTCTTTTAAAATAGAAGGCAGAACAAAAAGTTTATATTATGTTTCTGCAGTAGCAAAAGCATACAGAAAAGCAATAGATGACTATATAAATACCGGAAAAATTGATAAAGAAGGAAATTATAATGAAATAATAAAAATCGGAAACAGAGGTTATACTACAGGATTTTATCTTCATAAACCCGATTCTGAAGGCTATAGCTATGACATCTCAAAAGGACTTGCAGGTGCTGATTG
>CANQOM010000072.1 GCA_947625445.1 Candidatus Gastranaerophilales bacterium | reverse complement strand
AAAGAGACCGATTATTAATCACACTTATTAAAAGTTTTTGCTGGTGGTTTGTGTATTGCAGGCATGATAATAATTTTTTTTATAAATATTTTTTTTATTTTTAACTAACCATACTAACCAAAATAACCGGTTAGTAAGGTTAGTAAGGTTAGTTTGTTTTGCGAAAGTTATTTTAAAAAGATAAGTCTTTATAATGAATTGCCTCTATTAATTGTATAGGTTTTGTATCATCAGGCATTTTAGCCCAATATTGAATAGTATAGTCAATTTTTAAATTTTCTTTTAATTGTTCTTCGCAAAATTCTATAAAAATTTTTTCTAATTTTTTATAAATATATCTTTTATTTTCTGGTTGTATATCAAGTAAATCATAAGTTCTGTTAAGTCTTTGCCTTAAATTTTTCTTTTTTTGTTTCCATATTTTATAATGACAACCATCCTCATGGTCATTTAAATTTGTACTACTTACTATGCAATAATATTTATGACAGCATTTTCTTTGTTTTGTAAAATATTCTTTTTCTCTATATGTTTTTTCCCGATTTTCTTTGACATAATAGTTAGGCATTCCACAATAAAGACATTGCTTATAAGGCTTTTTATAATCTATTTTCATCGGAAAAAGTTGTGTATCTGCTACTTGAGCTGATAACCATTGAAGTGCATTTAGTTTGCGCCCTACTCTATATTGCTTTGATATATTAAAGAAAAAATCTTTTGAGGATATGTTATCTTTTAAACTCTGACATAATGCGTGTAATGTAAGCTCTAAAAGGTTTTCATCTAATTCTTCAAAAGGTTGTATATATTTTAGATAAAATTCTTTGTAATCTATATTCTTTGCCTCTAACACTTCCTTTGGACAAGTATTATAAGAAAATTCTTTATATGCACTTTCATATTTAGGCAAAAACCATTTTTCAAAAGGTTTTGCTAACATTTTAAAATTTCTTATTTTTTTATCAATTTTTTGCTTCTCCAACTACTGACCTCATAATATTAGGTTAACTATTATAAATTGTATGAGTAATAATAAAAAATGTCAATAGTACTACTGACCTTAATACAAAAATTAAAAGGAGAAAAAATGAAAACAAAAACAAAAAATCAGATGAAAAAAATTCTTGAGGTACATGTAAAATACTTTTACACAGTGCAAAATTTTATTGAAGCTACAAAAGGAAACCCTTTATCATTTAAGACTTGTTTGGATTTAGAAATATGCTGCCCCCTTTGTGGACAAAAGAGTATTGTTGCAAATCTGGCAAATCTTGATGAATTCAAGTGCACAAATCCTGAATGCGGATTGGAATTAAGTGCGGAAAAAATTATGAAAGAAGTTATCGAAATTAAGAAAGGAATTGAAAGCAATGTATAAAGATTTAAACGAATACACGGAAAAAACTTATGGCAAAAGTATTGATATGAACAAGAAAAAACAAGAATGTCCGGTATGTGGACATAAAACTTTCAACTTGTATGGTGTAGATTTTAAAAAAGGAAAATGTTTTCACCCGAGCTGTGGTATACATTTTAATTTAAACATCATAAATCATGATGTAGATGAAATCATAATTGTGGCAGATAGATTTTTTAAAACAGCCCACAAACTATTATTTGAAAGCAAACAGGACCGCAAGCCTTGTCAAGCATTTGTTTATGCAAATGAAACAAGAAAAATATCGGAGCATATTTTAAGGCGTTCAGATGTTGGTGTTATTCCTGTAAATTATGATTTTAGAAAAGAAAACGAAGATTTAATTGAAGAACTTAATAAAAAAATTGATGAAGAAATAAACGCCGATAAAAAAGAAAAGCTGCAAACAAAATTAGAAAATCTTGAAGATTTTATTGAAAAATTGCAGAAATTCATTCGTGATAATTGGGATAGACTTATATTCTTTTACCGTGATGAAAATGGACTAATTACCCAAATTAAAACAAGAAAACCGTACATAGATACAAAGACCTTTCAAATATTAAAGGTACAAAATAAATCCGGTGTTTTTAATCAAGGTGTATTTTCAGATGATGAACTGTCAAAAGTTAAAAGTTACAAAAAAATGCGCAAAGGCCTTATTGTTGTTGAGGGAGAGTTTGACCAACTCTCTCTGGTAACACAATTGCACAGAATGAATAAACCTATTGATGTTTGTGCTTTAGGCGGTGCAACCGGTGATTTAGCAACAGCCATGAAAATACAGGCTGAAAGAGTTTGCATACTTCACGATAATGATGAAGCAGGCAAAACTGTTTTGGATAAAGCAAAAGAAATTCGCACAGTCTTTGGCTTAACAACACCTGAAGGCATAAAAGATATTGACGAATTCATAAACTCTTTTAAAGATGAAAAGCAGTGCAAAGAAGCTGTTTGGGATTTGTTAAAAAGTATGAAACATTACCATAGAGAGTTTTGCGGCATTGAAGCAGAAATCAGAAATATTATGAATAATACTAAAATGACCCAGCTTGATAGACAGCAGCTTGTATCATTATTGATAGAAAAAGAAATCTTGCAGCGCGGGAAATTCTTTAAAGATGTTAATTTCCAATACATTTTTCTTGATGATGATAAAAAAATAATACCTATTGTTGCTTCTGATGAATGGCTTAAAAGGTTATTAAATCGAATGGGTGTGAATCCTTCAAGAGAGTATTATAACTATACTGTCAATGACTTATCAACTTTTGCATTTGACCATGGCACCCTGATAGAAACTCATAATTTCTGCTACTTTGATAAAAATAAAAATGCGGTTTATATTTCTAATAACGATACCATAGTTTATAAAATCACAACTGAAGATATTGAAGAATTAGAAAACGGTGACGAAGGTATAATGTTCAATTACAGACCGGATTATGAGCCGTTTAAATTGGTTAAGCCTGATGATTCAGTGGATTATTTTGAAAAATATGTTACCAATTCAATGAATATTGACACAGATTCAGGAAGTTTAACAGAAACAGAATACAAAACTCTCACAAAAGTTTGGAGCCTAAGCACATTCTTTGATATGCCTACAAAGGTTTTGCTTGTTGCAACAGGGGAAAAAGGAAGCGGCAAAACTTCAACATTAAGACGTATAGGGATAATCTTGTATGGCTCAAAATATAATGTTAGACCGTTACCGAGCAAGCCTGAAGACTTTGATACACTTGTTACAAACAACCACTTGATTATTTTTGATAATGTTGATACGGGCAAATCTTGGCTTAATGACAAACTTGCGTCTGTTGCAACAGGACAAAATATCGGTAAACGTAAATTATACACCGATAATGAAGAAATTAAGCTGCCTACAAAGACTTATCTTGCATTGACTTCAAGAACACCGCAATTTACGCGTGATGATGTGGCAGACAGGCTCATAGGCATACCTTTCAAGCGAATATCCGAATTTGTACCCGAAGGAGAACTAATAAAGGATATTTTAGACCACAGAGACGAAATAATGTCTTATATCATGTATGAAATTCAAAAGGTGCTAAAAGCCTTTGAAATTACTAAAGGCCGTACTTATAAGACCATTCTTAGAAGTGCTGATTTTGCGACCTTTGGCTTACGTATATTTGACGCATTAGGCAAAAAAGAAGAATTTGCGAGCATATTAGAAAAAGTATGCGAAGCTCAAAAAGCGTTCGCAGTTGAAGAAGATAGCCTTGTTTATGTGCTTAAAATCTTTGCAAAAAAGCAAGTTCAACCTCGTAAAATGTCCGGATTTGAATTGCACAAAAACCTTTTGCAAATTGCAAATGAGGATATGTTTGATATACCTGAATTTAGGGCAAAATACAAAAGTGTAAAATCGCTTACACGCAGAATTGCAAATATCAAAGGTAATATTTCAAATGATGTCAAGATAACGATTTATAAGGAACGTGCAAACCAAAAGTCTTATAAAATCGAGCTTATGGACGAAGATTTTGAGTTGCCGCCTACTAATGATAGCACTTTTGCTAATGGTATGGAAAAAGCTAAAAATACGACAAGAACTTCTCTTGATGATAAAGGGGGTAAAAATGAATAATACTCTCTTAAATGTTCAAGAAGCGGCTAGTTATTTACATATTTCTATAAGCACGCTTTATAGGTGGGTAAATCAAAAGAAGATTAAACATGCCAAAATAGGCTCAAGAGTGTTATTTTCTAATGATTACCTCAAAGAATTTATAAATAATAACACGGTAAATATAGAATAACATTATATTACCGGAAGCACTGCCGGCACAGTGCCGGCACGGTGCTCACGGTGCCGTGGATATTTTAAGAAAAAACAAAAAACATGTTTGCAAAAGTATGCAAACAGGCTCGCAAGAGCTAAGTAATACGATAAAATAAAATTAGAGGTAATAGAATGATTAAAGCAATAAGACAAAATAAAAAGACTAAAAAATGGGAATACGATTACAAAGACCTTAAAGGCAAAAGAAAGATTAAAAAAGGTTTTAACACTAAAGCTGAAGCAGAAAGAGCATTGGCAAAGCATTATGAAGAATTAAATAAAGGTATAAATCCCATAAATAAAAAGACAACAATAAAAGAAGCTGGAAACCTTTATTTAAGACTACATGCAAGCACAAACTGCAAGCCTTCTACTTGCCAAACATATCAGGGTTATTTAAACAATATCGTTGTCCCATTCTTTGGCGATATAAATATAACCGAAATTAGCCCGATTCTTATCAAAGAATTTATGAAACAAATGCAGGACGCAGGCAGAGCAAATGCCACAGTAAACAAATACATTAAATTCATAAGCGCAATTTATAATTTTATGATTGATAGCGATATTACAGTAAGAAATCCTCTTGCACGTATTAAATCTCTCAAAGAAGTTAAGAACAAAAAGATTCGTGCCTTATGTACAGAAGAAGTACAAGCATTATTATCAAAGACAAAACAAGTTTATCCTGACTTCTTCCCCCTTTTGTTTACTGCCTTATTTACCGGCATGAGACAGGGTGAACTTTTTGCGCTTACCTGGGATTCAATAAATTGGATTACAAAAAAGATTACTATTGATAAAAACTACACTCATGGTACACTCGGGACACCGAAAACAGGTAAAATAAGAGTAATTGATATGTCTGATGAATTGGCAAAAGTTTTAAGAGAATGGCGTTTGGCTTGCCCTAAAGGTGAAAACAATCTTGTTTTTCCAAACAATGAGGGTAATTATCAAAGTGCAGAAAATATGATGAAACGCAGATTTCTTCCTGCATTAAACAGAGCAGGTATTGATAGAATAAGATTTCACGACCTAAGACATACATGCGCAAGCCTTCTTCTTGCAAACGGCGCCCCGATGAAATATGTTCAACATCAGCTCGGGCATTCATCAATAACTATGACAATGGATTTATACACCCACCTACTGCCAGAAGTTAATGACAAGTGTGTAAACTTGCTAAATAGCATTGTAAATCAAGCTATTAAATCAAAGGAAGAAATTAGAAGATTTGGGACATAAAGAATTAATACTCTCTTAATAACTGAGATACATAATATTCCTTATATTTGGTACGTTTTTCTTTTGTAATTTGTAAACATTCAAAAACATGGTCTATAATTATAAGCTCTAATACCCTGTATATCTCTATACATTTAGATAAATCTGTTTCAGTTTTTTTATCATTAAAATGAATTGTTAATGCACGTAACTCTGAGATTTTTAATCCTATAAGTCCCCAGGCTTTCTTGTGTTGTTTGTTTTGTACTTTTATAAATTTAAGTTCTTTTCTGAATAAATTTAATAATTTATTTTTATTATCTTTATTTAATTCAGAAGCAAAATTAGATAATACTAGCTCATATTTGGTTTTACCATATTTTTTACTATTGCCTATTGCATCTATACAGGTTAAATAATTTGTTAGACTAAATTCTGTAATAACTTTTTCTGCGTGGTTCTGTAATAATATAAAGAAAAATTTATTTAATTTCTTTTTGTTATTGAATAAATTCTCAAATATAGTAGCCCATTCATTTTGTGTAAATGTACTTAATTTAAAAGGCGCTCTTTGGTAATCATATGTTTGCCTTCTTTCACTTATATGAATGCGTTTCAGCATAAAGAAAGAAGTATCGTACTTTTCTTCACCATTATTTGAAATTATTCTTATTTTATCAATATTTGTACTAAAATCATGCGTTAAACAAGTTAATAAAGATTTAATATCATAAATTATTGAGTACAAATCTTCAATATTTTTGACAGTTTTAATATTAATAAGCCAATCATGTTTGTCAGGTATTTTAATTCCTATTTTGTTTTTATATGGAATCAAAGTTTGTTCTAATTGCTTTTCTATAATACTTTTTTCTTTATTGCTTAACTTTGAAGAACAAAATATTGAATCAAAGATTCCTGTATTAGGCAAATAATAACTTGAAATATTCTGATTAAAAGTAATTTTTAAACCAGATTTTATTCTGAAAGATAACATCTTGTTTATGTATGGGGCATGAGATTTAAAACCTTGTGGATAACAAAATTCATTCCAATTACTATAAAACAAACTGATACTCTTAATAGAATCTTTTGAAAAGTCAAAAGTACGATGTCTTGAAAATAACGCAACATCAAAAAATACTTGATACTTATAGCCAAAACTCCCTAAAGAATTTATAAATAACTGACAGTATTTTAAACTTAGAAAATAAGTATCATACTGTTCATCATGAATTTTGCCGTATATAAAAGGAATTATTGTTTCTTTTTCTTTGTCTAATGGATAATCAGAAAATAATTTCAATTCAAAATTATTATTCTTTTGGTATATTAATTGTCCCATTACTTCTTTATCGTCAGGTAAATAAAAAACTCCAATATATGTTTTGTTTTTCAAAAAATCAATTTCATGGTTGTTCATTTATGCTCCTAAAATAAAATGCAACTTTTTTGCAACTTTTACTCATTTTAGCATAAAAAAAGACTTATCAGAAATCTCTAAAAGCCTTTATTTTAAATGGTTGCGGGAGCAGGATTTGAACCTGCGACCTTCGGGTTATGAGCCCGACGAGCTACCAGACTGCTCCATCCCGCGATATTTTTATTTTTTGTTTATCACATTATTAAACGCTAAAATTAAAAAATCAAGTACTTAAGATGTTCAATAATTTAATACAAACAAACTAACCATTAGTTTATAGCATTTGTATTGGGCAATTGATTGAACTTAAGTAAGAATTTAAGAAAGCTATATAAGATTATTATACTTAATTTTATCCTTTTAAAATTCAAAGAAATTTTTTTCAGGTATATCTAAAATTTCGCTAATTTTAAACAGTAAATTTATGCTAATACCTCTTTTTGCAGTTTCAATTTTAGCAAGGTGTTCTCTTGATATATCAAGTTTTTCAGCGAGTTTATTTTGCGTAAAGCCTTTTAACTTTCTGGATTTTGCTATATTCTTACCTAATATTATTTGTTTTTCTTTTTCATTTAACATACAAATATTGTGCAACGTATAAAGATTTTTGTATGTAGTCTCTTTGACAACATATTAAATTTCTATAAAAAATTATTTTTTAAGGAATAAAAAAACCCTAGTTGTAGGGTTTAAAAAAATGGTGCGCTTGGCGCGATTCGAACGCGCGACCTATCCCTTAAAAGGGGAGTGCTCTACCTGCTGAGCTACAAGCGCATTT
>CANQOM010000071.1 GCA_947625445.1 Candidatus Gastranaerophilales bacterium | reverse complement strand
ATTCTTGCTCCGGGAGAAGAAATAACAGATAAAATTATAGATTACATTTTATATGCAAAAGAAAAAGGATGTTCAATGACAGGTCCTGAAGATGAAAAAATTGAAAAGATTAATGTAATAAAGGAGGTTAAAAAGAGTGGACATATGGTATTCAGATAACCATACGGATAATTTAAATTTTTCAATCCGAATAAATAAACAATTATTTAGTGCCGAAAGTGAATTTCAACGGATAGATATATTAGAATCTGTAGATATGGGCAAAATACTGGTAACTGACGGAGATTTATTATTTTCGGAAAAAGATGAATTTATATATCACGAAATGATTACCCATGTCCCGATGGCAGTACATCCAAATGTAGAAAAAGTTCTGGTTATAGGCGGGGGCGACGGAGGAGTCGTCAGAGAACTTATTAAATATGATAATATTACACTTATAGATGTTGTTGAAGTTGACCAATTGCTCGTTGAAGCCTGCAGAAAATATATACCCGAAATCGCAGGAAGTCTGAACGACGAAAGAGTTAATATATATAATGAAGACGGTCTTAGATTTATACGTTCTAAAACAAATGAATATGATTTAATTATTATTGATTCTCCAAACCCGTTTGGTCCGGGCGAAGGGCTTTTTACAAAAGAATTTTACGGAAATTGTTTTAATGCACTTCACGAAGACGGAATAATGATAAACCAAAATGAAAGTCCTTTTTATGAAGAAGAGGCTTTCCAATGCCAAAGAATGCATAAAAGAATCATTGAAACATTTCCGATAAGTAAAGTTTATCAAGCACATATACCATCATATCCATCAGGGCACTGGCTTTTTGGATTCGCTTCAAAAAAATATCATCCGATTAAAGATTTAAATTCTGTTAATTGGAAACTTAAAGAAATAAAAACAAAATACTATTGTCCCCGTCTTCATAAAGGGGCTTTTGCACTTCCGTTATATGTTGAGGAGCTATTAAAAGATGTTGAATAAAAATATTGTCAATTTTATAGGTTGTGATTCTGAATATAATGAAGCAGAAATTATTTTATACGGAGCACCATTTGATTCAACAACATCATACAGACCCGGAGCTCGTTTTGCACCTCAAGCCATACGAAACGAATCATATGGGCTTGAAACATATAGTCCATACCAAAACAAGGATTTAAGTGAATGCAAAGTTTTTGATAGCGGAGATATAGAACTTCCGATAGGAGACAGTGAAAAAGTCCTATCTGAAATAGAACAAAGATGCAATCATATTTTATCCGAAAATAAAATTCCTTTTTTAATAGGAGGTGAACACCTTGTTACTCTGGGAGCAATACGATCAATAATAAAAAAATATCCGGATATACATATAATCCATTTCGATGCCCATACAGACTTAAGAGAAAATTATTTGGGGGTAAAACTCTCACATGCATGTGTAATAAGAAGATGTTGGGAATTAATCGGAGACGGAAAAATCAATCAATTTGGAATACGTTCGGGAGAAAGATATGAATTTGAATGGGCAAAAGAAGGTCATACAAACTTATATCCTTTTAATTTTAATAATTTAGATAAAACTATTGAAAAACTTAAAGATAAAAGAATATATTTTTCATTAGATTTAGATGTACTTGACCCTTCACATTTTCCCGGGACGGGAACACCTGAAGCAGGAGGAGTATCTTTTCTTGAATTAATGGAATCTGTTATAAAAGTATGTTCTAAATTAAATATAGTCGGCTGCGACGTAAATGAATTAAGCCCTATATACGATAATAGCGGAGTTTCTACTGCCGTAGCGTGCAAAATTATAAGAGAAATGTTATTAGCATTAAATAAAGGAGAATAAAAGATGGGAAAAGCTTTAATAATAGGGTGTGGAGGTGTTGCAAGTGTAGCAATTCACAAGTGTTGTCAAAATAGCAGTGTATTTAATGAAATATGTATAGCTTCAAGAACCGTTGAAAAATGTAATAAATTAAAAGAAAAACTTCAAAAAACAACAACAACCAAAATAACTACAAAACAAGTAGATGCTAATAATGTTGAAGAACTTGTTAATTTAATAAAAGAAGTTAAACCTGATGTAGTATTAAATTTAGCTCTTCCATATCAAGATTTGACAATTATGGAAGCTTGTTTAAAGACAAAAGTTCACTACATAGATACTGCAAACTATGAACCGGAAGACACCGCAAAATTTGAATATAAATGGCAATGGGCATATAGAGATAAATTCAAAGAAGCAGGAATAACCGCATTATTAGGAAGCGGATTTGACCCGGGAGTTACAGGTGTTTTTTCTTCTTACGCATTAAAACATTACTTTGATGAAATAAATTATATAGATATATTAGATTGTAATGCAGGTGACCACGGTTATCCTTTTGCAACAAATTTTAATCCGGAAATAAATATAAGAGAAGTTTCAGCTAAAGGTTCATATTGGGAAAACGGGCATTGGGTAGAAACAGAACCAATGGAAATTAAAAGAGTATACAATTTCCCTGAAGTAGGAGAAAAAGATATGTATCTGCTCCACCACGAGGAACTTGAATCTTTAGCAATAAATATACCGGGAATAAAAAGAATACGTTTCTTTATGACCTTTGGAGAAAGTTATTTAAGACATTTAAAATGTTTGGAAAATGTTGGTATGACATCAATTGAACCAATAATATTTGAAGGAAAAGAAATAGTACCGTTACAATTTTTAAAAGCAGTATTACCCGACCCCGCATCTTTAGGGCCAAGAACAAAAGGTAAAACAAATATCGGATGTATATTTATAGGTAAAAAAGACGGTAAAGAAAGAAAAATATACATATATAATGTATGCGATCATGAAGAATGTTATAAAGAAGTAGGTTCACAGGCAGTAGCATACACAACAGGCGTTCCGGCAATGATTGGAACAATGATGGTAATGGAAGGCATTTGGAGAAAACCCGGTGTATATAACATTGAAGAATTTGACCCTGATCCATTTATGGATGCACTAAACAAATGGGGACTTCCATGGAAAGTTATAGAAAATCCTGATTTAGTTGATTAATCGGAGGTTAAATGAAATTTGAAGAATTAAAAACACCTTGTTACATCATTCATAAATCAAAAATTATAAAAAACCTTGAAATATTAAAAGAAATTGCTGATACAACAGGGTGTAAAATTCTTCTTGCACAAAAAGCATTTTCAATGTATTCTTTGTATCCCTTAATGGGTAAATATTTATCAGGGACAACGGCAAGCGGACTTTATGAAGCAAGGCTCGGGAAAGAAGAAATGGGAAAGGAAAATCATATCTATTCTCCAGCCTACAGAGATGATGAAATAGATGAAATTATAGATTTATGTGACCATATAGTTTTTAATTCTCCTCAACAACTTAAAAAATATAAAGATAAAGCACTGAAAAAAGGAAAAAGTATAGGTTTAAGAATAAATCCCGAATGTTCAACTCAAAAAGGTCATGATATATATGACCCTTGTTGCAACGGTTCAAGGATGGGTACAATAGCTTCACAGTTAAATGAAGACATATTTAAAGGTGTTGAAGGTATTCATTTCCATACACTATGCGAACAAAATTCAGATGACCTTGAAATAACTTTAAATGCAATCGAAGAAAAATTTTCAGAATATTTAAATAAGATAAAATGGATAAATTTTGGAGGAGGTCATCACATAACAAGAGAGGATTACGATATAGATTTATTAAAAAAATGTATAAAAAGGATGCAGGACAAATATGGTTTAACGGTATATTTAGAACCCGGAGAAGCAATCGCACTAAATGCAGGTACTCTATTAACAACCGTTCTGGAAATTATGGAAAATAAAATACAAATAGCCATACTTGACACATCGGCAGCCTGCCACATGCCTGATGTCATCGAAATGCCATATAGACCGCCATTAAAAAATTCCGGGGAGGCGAATGAAAAAAAATATACATACAGACTAACCGCCCCAACATGCTTAGCAGGTGACATTATTGGTGATTATTCTTTTGATTACCCCTTAAAAATAGGGCACAAACTTGAATTTCAGGATATGGCAATATACACAATGGTTAAAAATAATACTTTTAACGGAATAAAATTGCCTGATATTATTTTGGAAGAAAATGGAGAATATAAACTTATACGCTCATTTGGTTATAACGATTTTAAAATGAGATTATAGATTAATCAGCCAGTAATAATAGTTCTTTTTTTCCGTATGATTGAATTAAATTTAGTTTCTCCATAACTTTGTAGTTATTTTCTCTCATAAATTTAATTTCTTGTTTTGAAGGAATTTTTCCGTTAATTAAATCATCATTTAATAAATAAGAATAACCTAAGTCGCAAAAATCTCCGATATTAGGCTGAAGAACAATAGGGACTATTCCGTATTGCATATATTCTATAACTTTTGTAGGGCAGGCAACTTTATTAACTACAATATCATCTCTCAATATAAAGCCAAAATCAGCTTTTACATATTCATTTGCAATTTTAGAATATGGAACGGATTTTACTTTTACTTTATCTTTTATATCATATTTAGCTAATATATCTGAGAAATATTCAATATTAGAAGTTAAAATAGTGACATCAAAGTTATTAATAATTTTTGAAATTGTTTTAACCATAATGTCAATATTTTGCCATTTCTGAATACCGCCAGAATATATCAAATGAATTTTATCATTATTATTTTTATTAATATCATCAAATGTTTTCGCAATAAATATAGGTAAATTAATATATTTTTCAGTTGTTTGCGGATATTTATTTTTATAAAATTCAATCATATTTTGAGAAACTGAAATTAAATTTTTAACAATAGGAAATGCAAAATTCTCTAATTTAGAATATTTTTCAAAATCACAATTCATATACTCTAATTCTTCAACAACACAACCATGAATATCTATCACTATTTTATCTTTATATTTTTGAATTAATTCACAAGGTAGTTTTTCAAGATAATATAGACTATGTACATATATCAATTTTGCATTTTTACATAATTTTCTTAAAATACATAATGATATTGAATTATAAAGTTTAACATTATTATTTGCAAAACATTTAGTATCTTTTCTTTTAAAAAAATCAAACATGGATTTGAAAAATTTTTTAGGATATTTAATTAAAGAATTAAATGAAAACACATCACTAATATATATTCTTTTATAATTTTCAAAAACAGAATCAATAGCCAATTCTCTTTGAATCATTCCGTCTTTTTCATTAAGAATTGTAGGCATTTTGGCAATAATTAGAATATAATCATTTTTTTTCATTAATCAAACAACCCAACTTTAAGATTTTATATACAATATTCTTATTTTTCTTAATTTTCCCAATTCTTTGCAAGATATTATTATATTCAGATAAAGTTAATTGGTTTTTATCTAAAAGTTTAATTATCAAATTTGAGACAAATTTAAGAGAGAAATTATTATTAAAGAAATCAAAACATTTTTCACCAATTATTCTTTTTTGATTTTGATAATAGATAATGTCAATAACCTCATCAATTGATAAATCAGCAATATTTGAATATTCATCAACGGTAGCACCTAAATCATAATTATTTGACTTATAGAAAAAATAAAATTTATTGTTGTAAAAACGTTTATAAGAATATGGAATTGGAATAACCGGTAGTTTTAAAGCAGAACCTTCTAGCACACTTGTTCCCATTGAAAATAATATATCAACATTATTTGCCAAATATGAATCCAATTCATCTGCAACTAAAGTACCTGCAAAAATAATTTCAATATCTTTATATTTTTGAGGTTTAATAAGATTCTTACATTCACCATCTCCGATAATATGAACTTTCTTTTTTTTATTAGTTTTCAGCAAATTCATATTATCTAAGACCATAAGAAGTGCATTCGTCTTTTCCTGACATAATCTGCCAAGTATACAAACATTTATTTCATCATTATTTATAATGTTTTCATTTGCAAAATATTTTTTGTCACAAGATGCTATAGGAAGATATTCCTTTTCTATAGCTCCCGGAAATATAATTTCATTATAAATATACGTTGAATGGTTCATAAAATAGGTACTTTTTAATTTTTTGCATTCCAAAAGTAAGTTATAAAAACAATTATAGTTATTTCTGCAAAAATTTTTCATTATAAATTTGGTTAAATGAGCATCAAAATTTTCCAAAGTTTTAGCTTCCGGCATAACATGAACAACATTAAGAGGATGTATTCCCCAGAAAAACAGTTTAATTTCACTATTATTAAAATTAATAAATTCTTTTATCCTGTATATATTAGAGATAGGAGTAATTAAATCCGCACAAAAATTAATATCTGTTTTTTTACCATCAGAATAATCAATAAAATTTAAAGAAGAAAATTCAGGATTATTTCTTATAAATCCATCTCTATAATCAATGTAGAAGACAGACAAATTAAGGTACTCTTTCATATACTTTGCAAGTCTTGCAAAAAGAAATTCAGCACCTCCAACTACCCGTGAAGGATAGAAAAAGATAATATTTTTATAATCCGTACTCATTTGATATTTTTTAACAGTTTTTTAGTTTATATCTGAGATATCTTCTAATACATTTTACAATAAATTTAAAATTTTTAAAATCAGGTTTTAATATCATTATATGAAGCGAATATTTAAATGCTTTTTTGTAATCATCATTTGAAAAACAACTGTATGCACAAGATAACATATTATTAACAAAATATTGATTAATATACTTATCAGGAATTGTCATAATTGCAGCCTGCATAGAAATACTTTTTATATATCTGTTGTCAGTTGTCATATTTGTTGAATGTTTTCTGTATTTAAACATTGCCTGATTCATAAAACCAAAATTATAAGATTCAACAATTTTCATTAATAAAGGCCAATCGTCTAAAAGAAGTTTAGCTCTCATAGGATTTAATTCTTTTAAAACATGAGCTTTATACATTGCAGATTGTCCCATTGGAAGGTATACATTTGAAGGGGCAGTACAGACAACTTCAAGCAATTTTTCTCTGTTTTGATTATATATTTTTTCAAAATTATCCATTGACGGTTGCACTTCAAAAGGTATTCCTTCCGAATTAACTTCCATTGTGCCTGCATATACCGCATCAAAATTATTTTCTTCAATAAATTTAATTTGTTTTTCAAACTTAGATTCCGCAAATAAATCATCCTGTCCCAATAGACATATATAATCACCACTTGCCATATCAATACCTATTTGCAAGTTTTTATTCAATCCTAAATTGTATTCATTATATTTAATTATAAATCTTGAATCACCTTCATATTTAGATATAATTTCCCGTGAATTATCCTTTGATTTATCATCTATTATAATAATTTCCAAATTATCCCAATTTTGATTAAGAACAGATTGAACCGCATCATCTAAATAGTCAGCTCCGTTATAAACAGAGATAATAACACTAATTTTTTTATTCATCAGTGCTTACCTCAACAGTTCCAACAATTCTTGCTGGTATTCCCGCTATTATGACATTATCAGGAAAAGATTTTGTAACCAGACTGTTATTACCAACAGTACAATTATCTCCAATTGTAACATTTTTTAATACAGTAACATTAGTTCCGATAAAAACATTATTACCAATGTGAACATTACCACGTTTAATAAAAGAAGAGTCACCTCTGTGTTTTGGGTCAAGAGAA
>CANQOM010000070.1 GCA_947625445.1 Candidatus Gastranaerophilales bacterium | reverse complement strand
AGTTTATTGCTAATAAATAAATATGATTTAATTTTATTGACTAAAAGACCTGATAATATCAGGTCTTTTCTTTAATGTTTTTTTATACTAGTTATTCTCTATTTCTAAATCAGCATCAATAACACTAATACCATTTTCTAATTGTATGTCATTGATTTTAAGAACAGAATTTTTGTTAAATAAAATTTCCCTTTCAAGACCGTTTTCTGTATTAAACGGGTCACAATATATTGCATGTGCACCTTTTGGAGCATTAATTTTCCACAGGATTCCGCCTTCTTGTTTTAAGAAATTTCTAGCTTCATTAATTGAATAAGAAGTAGACATAAAATGATTTTGTATTATTTTTTCAGATATAATTTGTTTTTTAATATCTTCCAGTTTTTCAATATCATTAGTATCAGCAACTTCTTTTAAAACATCACCTAAAAGCTGCCCGTCATTTAGTACTTTTTGGTTCAATACAGTATAACCGCCACCCCTATATACTTTTAAATCCCTTTTTATTTCTTGGTTATTTAATAAATTGCTTAATTCATTAATATTAGCTTTTACTTCACCAATAGAATAAACTTTGCCATTATGATTTGAAATTTTATAGTTATGAGGAAGTTTAGATAAATCGCCGTTTGTCAAATGCAGCGGTTGATTGAATACTCCAGAACCTTCCGTATACAATTCCATTACATCATAATGTCCGGTATTTTTAGGAATATCTTCTATAAAATCCGCAAGAATATCTTTATCTGCAAATACTATATTTTCTATATTCATAATTCTGTTACAAAAATTTTCTTTGGATAGAAATTCAGCAATATCATTGCTGGAATAACCTCTGTTTAAAAGTTCTTCTATACTTGCAAAAAATACTTGTTCAAATGATAATTTATCAGGCTTTGAAGAAACATTTAATTTAGTATATACATCTTGCAATATTTTTTGTGTATTAATTTTATCAGGTATTTCTTCTATCGGAACTTTTTTATTGTATTTAAATATTAAACTGTCGAGTAATTCCTGATTTTTATAACCATAATATTTATTAATCGTATTTATAACTTCATTTATTTGATGTAAATTATCATCGTCACAATTTACAACATTATTAAGTATTTTCAATAATTTATAGAATTTATCAGAATTAACTCCCGATATCTCAGTATTAATATTTCGAACAAGATTTTTTACTTCATCAACATTATCACAATTTAAAAATCCTGCATATCCTTCATCATAAATATTTCTAAAACGATAATCATTTGCTTTTAAATTATTTGAAAGTGCTATAACACCCAAACAAACTGCGTTTGTATTAATATAATCATCATCTTTTTGTGTTTTGCATATATTTTTAGTTATATCTTTTAAAGTTGATATATCTGAATTTATATCGCTATAAGCTAAAGAATTAAACATCTCATAAAGAATTTCAGGTTCAACTTCATCCCATTCATCAGCATCTATAATATCTTGAACCATTTTAGTTATTTCGTTTATATCATCAGTCGAATATTTTCCTGAAATTAATAATGATTTAATAAAGTCAGACTTTGTTTTCGGAATATTATTAACTAGTTCCGTACAATTATAACCTTTTTTATTATTAACTAAATCTGTATAATATACATTCGAAACATAGGCACGTGAAGCATTCTCAGATTTAACAACAGGTATAGACTTTTGTGGGATACTTTTTCCTATAGACATTTCCTGTTTTTTTATTTGATTTGTATTTTGAATATTCATAGCCATATATTAATAAAGTATTTTTTTAAATTTAAATTGATTAAAATAAAAGAATCATGTTAAAAAATAAAACAATATCTTATGTTTGTTATAAAATTAAAATAAAAAAAACGAAAAAATGGAGAATACAATGGACGAAATTAGGGTAAGAATAGCACCTTCACCGAGTGGCAATTTACATATAGGTACTGCAAGAACCGCATTATTTAACTATTTATTTGCGAAGAAAACCGGCGGAAAATACGTTTTAAGAATAGAAGATACAGATGCGGAAAGAACAAGCCAAGCTTATATTGATAACATATTTGACAGTTTAAAAGCATTAGGCCTAAACTGGGACGAAGGGCCGGATGTAGGCGGTGAATATGGACCTTATACCCAGTCCGAAAGATTTGATATTTACCCTAAATATGCACAAATGCTCCTTGATAAAGGATTCGCATATGAATGCTATTGTACACCTGAAGAACTTGAAGCAGAAAAAGAAGAAGCAACAAGGAATAAAAAAGCTTACGTTTATTCAAAAAAATGCGAAAATTTAACGGAAGAACAAAAAGCAAAACTTAAAGCTGAAGGCAGAAAACCTGCTATTCGTTTTTCAGTCGAAAAAGCTCAAAAGGCTTTCCATAACAATCCTATTATCCATTTTGAAGATATGGTAAAGGGAGATTTACACCAAGATACAAGCTTAATAGGTGATTTTGTTATAATGAAATCAAACGGTACACCTACTTATAACTTTGCAGTTGTTATTGATGATATGTTAATGAAAATTTCTCATATAATCAGAGGTGAAGACCATATTTCAAATACTTTTAAACAAATACTTATATATGAAGCACTTGGCGCAAAAGTACCGCAATTCGGACATTTGGGAATGATTCTAGCACCTGACAGAAGTAAGCTTTCAAAACGTCACGGTGCAACTGCAGTTTCTGAATTTGTGGAAAAAGGATATTTAACTGAAGCTTTATTAAATTTCGTCGCACTTTTGGGCTGGGCACCTTCTGATGGTGTCGAAATAAAAACTTTGGATGAAATCGCTCAAGATTTTAGAATCCATGAAGTTTCTTCTTCTAATTCAATATTTGAATACGACAAACTAAATTGGATGAACGGTCAATATATTAAAAAAATGGACATAAAAGAACTTACAAAAATGGCTAAGCCTTTTCTCGCAAAATATGATTTAACCGAGTTAACGGAATCTAAACTCGAAAAGATTATAGAAGCAACAAGAGAACCAATTACAATACTTTCCGATTTAACAAATGATGTAGCATATTTCTTTGGTAAAGATGTTGAATATGAAGAAGGCGTTAAAGAAAAAAATATTGATACAGAACAAGCTCAAAATATTTTGAAATATTTTGATTCTCAGCTTGAAAACTACGATTTTGATAACGAAGAAAAACTTCATGAACAACTTGCTGAATTTAGAACATATTTTAAAGAAAATTTTGGAATAAAACCTAAAGAAACAATGTGGACTGTTAGAGCTGCTTTAACAGGCAGAACACATGGTGCTGATATGGGTGTAATTCTCGAAGTATTAGGAAAAGATAAAGTTAAATATCGCATAGAAAAAGCAATCAAATAACTTAATCTGGTGTCACAACCTTCTGTTTGTTATCTTGAAATTGTTTTGCGCCCTATATTGCCATAAGTATTATTCTACTATTTTTGTATGAAAATCATAGATTTTTTTGAGTATAAGTACTAAAAATGATATAATTTTATTTAATCTGGTGTCGCAACCGCAAAGTTGCCATCTTTTCAAAAAGTCACTCGCAAATTTTTATTTATGTTATAGGCGTAGTCGTAAAAATTTACTTGGACAAATTATTTGCAAACAGGGGAAAAT
Organism: Candidatus Gastranaerophilales bacterium; assembly: GCA_947625445.1. Classification (GTDB taxonomy): domain Bacteria; phylum Cyanobacteriota; class Vampirovibrionia; order Gastranaerophilales; family Gastranaerophilaceae; genus Avigastranaerophilus. The sequence continues at coordinate 4,097 of CANQOM010000070.1, read as the reverse complement.
ATGCTTCAAGAAGCAACAAAAATAATTAATTCGGCATTTCACAACAGTTTTATAAAGAGATTAAGTCTTTATCTTCACGATTGCGTCAGAGAAGAGGTTCAAAGCTCAACATTCAGAAATTTAAAACAAGATAAAGATAATAAATGGATTTTTCTTGAAACAGAAAAAAAATCTAATAATACGGAATCATCAATATTAGATAATGAAAAACTATTCACATCGTATCCTCAAGCATTAAAACTTGACGGTTCGGATTCGTATTTAACAGAACTGATGCTTCTTGGTGAAAACAGTCAAAAAGATAAATATTTAATATACGGTTATTTATTTTTGGTAGGGAAAAATACTAAAACAAAAAGAAAAAATGAATTTTTAACTCCGTTATTATACTCCAGTTGTAAATTAGAGAGAGTAGGAATGAACATTGAATGCAGTGTTCAGGAAGAAGGTTTATCTTTAAACACCGCAGCCCTTACGGGACTTATGAATTTGTCAGGCGAAGAAGACGAAATAGACAATATGTTAGACGGATTATTGGACGTTGTTCCTAAACTTCCGTTAAAAGAAGAAGATTTAAATATCTTCTTAACCACTTTAAAATCACTTATCCCTGATTTGGAATTTGAAATTAATACAGAAGAAAATTTAGAAAATAATCTGGAAGAAGTCGTACCTACTTATAACAATCAGCCAAAACAAATCAATTACGACAATATTGAAAGTGCAATAGAAGATAATGAAAGTGAGAAACCAAAACAATCATTAAAAGCAGATAAAGTAGTATTAACAAACAAAAGTGCAATAATTTTAACAAAACGGCCATTAGTTACTGCAGGTGTATTGTATGAATTAACACAAATAGCAGACCGTCCGTCAGGAGTAATAAGAGAGACTGCCTTAAATGTAGTTAATGAAGAATACCTACAAGGCAAAGGAAAAATGGCATCTAAAATCATAAAAGAAAATAATTTAAAAGATTTTGTTGCTATTACTCCGTTATCATTAAGTGATTCACAAGAAGATGTAATAAAAAATCTTGAAGATAACACTATATTATCAGTATACGGACCGCCCGGAACAGGTAAATCTCAAACAATAGTTAATTTAATATGTCACCTTGTATCAAACGGTAAAACTGTATTGGTTGCTTCAAGAATGGATAAAGCAACAGATGTTGTAGCAGACAGATTAAATGAATTTGGAGCACCGTTTCTGGCACTCAGAGCAGGAAGAGCTAATTATCAAAAACAACTGTCTTTTGATCTTCAAGATTTAATCTCAAATAAAGTGGATTTGGATACAGACTTTGAAAATTCACTTGTTGCCGATGTTGACGATATGCAAAAGCTTGTTATGAACATACGTGAACTGGAAAATAAGTGTGAAAATATTATTAAACTTGAACAAGAATGGCAAAACTTAATTACAGAACGAGACGATAAAGAAAAACAGATAGGTAAGCCTGAATTTTTAAGCGGTAAATATTCTGTTCAAGAAATTGAAAATATTGAAAATGCAATAAAAAATCTGGAAAAGAATGTTGAAAAAGAAGGATTTTTATCCTCTCTTACAACAAAATTTGCTAATCATCAATTAAAGAAAATTATTCAAAATAAAAACTTTAAACCGGATATTGAAAATCTAGAAAAGTTAAAACTTGAACTTATCATAGCAAAACTTTCGGCTCAGGCAAGATATAAAGAAACACAAATATTTAAAATAGGAAATATTCACTCTATTCTTGATGAAATAAAAAATTTAAAGAGAAAACAAAAAACGTTAGCGATAGATATACTAAAAGGAAAAAGAAGAACTTCTTTAAAAGGACTTTTACGTGACCAAGTAAAACGCCAAAGATTAATTGTTCATACAAAAGCACTTGTAACAAGAAAAGCAAATCTTCAAAACAGACTTCTTGAAGATGAAGATTTTAAACCGTTACTTGAAGCTTTTCCTTGCTGGTGTACAACTACATACGCAGTATCAAACTCACTTCCTTTAAAACCGGGATTGTTTGATGTTGCAATAATAGATGAAGCTTCTCAATGTGATATTGCAAGTTGTATCCCTATATTATACAGATGCAAAAAAGCAGTAATAGTTGGTGATGATAAACAATTATCTCATTTATCATTCCTTGAAAAATCAAAAGAACAATCATTTATGAGCCAGTATGAAATTCCGGATAAATACCAATTAATGTGGCGTTTCAGAACTAACTCAATGTTTGACTTAGCAAATTATTATTCTTCAAAACCTGTTTTATTAGATGAACATTTCAGAAGCTATGCTCCTATAATAAATTTTAGTAATAAAGAATTTTATGGTGACAGAATAAGAATAATGTCACAATGTAATACAAAAGATGTTTTAGAGTTAATCCAAGTAGCTGACGGAAAAGTGGATTTCGATATAACACGAAACATGCCTGAAACAGAAGCAATAATGCAAAGATTACAAGAAATCATACAAAAAGATGAAAGAAAAACAGAGGAAAATCATCAACCTGTAACTGTAGGTATAATTTCACCGTTCAGAGGTCAGGTTGAATTAATAAAGAAAGCAATATCTCAAGTATTTAATGAAAGTACAATAAGGAAACATAAAATAGAAGTAGGAACTGCCCACACATTTCAAGGAGATGAAAGAGATATAATAATGCTTTCTTGGGCAGTAGCGAATAACAGTTTCAATCAAAGTTTAACATTTTTGCAAATACCAAATCTATTTAACGTTGCAATAACAAGGGCAAGAAAAAAACAAATAGTCTTCTTATCAAAAGACCCAAAATCTTTACCTTCAGGCTTGTTAAAAGATTATATAGAATTTGTACAGGAATATATAGAAAAAAATAAATTAAATGAAGACGGAACAGATGATAATATATATAAAAATGCATTTGAAAAAGAAATTGCAAATGCACTAAGAGAAGAAGGTTATACCGTTAAGGCAGGACAAATATTAGCAGGTCTTAATTCTGATTTAACAGTCACATCACCTTCAGGTAAAACTTTAATTTTGGAAATTGACGGTGTTGAAGATAATAAAAGATGTAATAAGACACAAATACAAAAACAAACTTTAATGGAACGAACAGGCGCAAAAGTAGAAAGAATTTCTTACCGTGAATGGTACATAAGTTCTCAAGGTTGTATTGAAAGAATTAAAAATATTTTCAACAATTTATAACAATTTATAACAATTTTTAATATAAATATCAATTATCAACATTTACAGGTTTTAAAAAAGTACATTACTTAAAAAGGTAAAAAAATGGAAATATCACCTGTAAATTCTCAAGTTTATAAAGAATACTTAAATAAAAAATATGAGAAAGAATCATATTCAAATGATAAATTTGTCAGAGATTACATCAGAGACCTCATAAATGAAAAATTAGGAACGGAATACGTATATAGCGGACAAATAGGAACAAAAAATATACCTGAAATAAAAAGCGAATTTAGAAGACTTGCTGCAAAAAATTTATATTGCTCATCTAATCCGACAGATACAAATGAATTTAACGAAACAAACAATGTTGATATAAAAGAATTAAAAAAATTAAGTAAAGGAACATGGTACGCAAATATAAAACGAGAAAATGAATTATATTCGGGAGCAAAACTAACAAATGTAACTAATGGATTAAGCGCAGCAAAAAAAGCCGGAATTAAAACCATAGTTTCACTTGAGGGTAATGATTTTGAAGAATACGATAAAAAAGCCAGAAGAGAGGGTTTAAATTACATAGCATTAAAAGATATAGGAAATAAAACATTAAATATATTCAGCATAATACCTACACAAACAGGTGGTAAAGTAATATATGATTTAATAAGAGAGCCTGAAAAATGGGCAACACAAAATAAAGATGGTTCAATAAAAGAAAATGCATCAAAAGAAATATTGGATGTACAAAAATTTATTGATATTTTAGACGGAAAAGATAAAGATTTACCGTATCCGATATATTACGGATGTTCATACGGAACAACAAGAACCTATGCTTGGACTACATTTTATAATATATTAAGAAATGCAGACAGAACAAAACCTTTAACAGATGAAAAAACAGATGAATTATTCGAATTGGC
>CANQOM010000069.1 GCA_947625445.1 Candidatus Gastranaerophilales bacterium | reverse complement strand
AAGACCTACATCTGAAATTCCAAAAGATTTTATACGTGCTTATGAACTCTACAAGCAAGGTTTAATCAAAGTTAAAGATGTTATGAGAATGTGCAATATAGCAAAAAGTACATTTTTTAAATATGCCCAGTCCATAAAAAGTTAAGTGTTTTTCATAGACCTATTTTGGTAAAAATCACCATTAAAAAACATTGATTTTTCGGATACGGTATCCGTCCACAAAAAGTGTACTTTTCATAGACAAAAGAAATGAGGTAAATAATGATTAAAAATATTAAAGCAGTAAACGGCATTTTATACTTACTATACCAAACAGACGTATGGAAAAGCAAATCAAGTTATGTATGCTTTGGGGTATTTGATAGCTTTGAACATGCAAACGCACAAGCAAAAAAACAAAATTTATATAACAAAGATTCAGAAGTAGTAATACATCCTGTTAAAATCAATCAGTTTGCAGAAGTAATATAGGAAGGATTTAAAATGAAAAATTATAATACAGTTGAAGAAATTTATGCCAACAATTTTAGCAGTGAAAGATTATATAAAAGAAAATATTGCCCCAGTTTAGTTTATACGGAAGGTGTAATGAATTTTGCAGAAGTGCTAAATGCACATTGGGTAATTGATAACGTCATTTCATACATGCCGTTAGTATTAAAAACATTTAAGGAAACAGAAGATACGTTTTATGTGATTGAAATTGCATTAAAGCAGGGTAACAGCGGATATATGGAAGTTTATCATGAAGGCTTTGTTAATAATGATTACAAAGACCATATTTCTGTTATAAAGCAGAATATACCCTATATTGATTTACCAACTAAGGTCGATGAAGAAATTACTACATACAAATTTTATTTATCATTATACAACTATGAACCGTTACAGTTCATGTTGTTGTTACCGTCAGAATATTAGGCTTAGACCACCTTTTTTAATAAGTAAAACCGCCTATAATGGCGGTTTGTCTTTATTAATTTCATATATGGGCAATTTTCTTATAATATGCAGTTAAGGATTTTTACTAAATTTAGTACCCCAGTAAACACAAAAAGTAATGAAAGTAATTAGAAGAATAATAAAAAATATTTTAAGACTTATAATATCGGAATTAGCCAATAAAAAACATAAATAATTTATTCCTGCAATGATACATATAGATATAATACACTCTTTCCATAATCCATGTTTATTTACTTCTATAAAAAATTTTATAGCGATACCTATACAGGAAATAATTAGAATTATCATTGTATAAAAACTTGTATAATCGCCTCTGCTATTTTTTGACATAGATTATAACCTCCTGTTAATTTAATCCATTAGGGTCATATGAATCACTCTTACCTAAATTGCACATATCACATAGTGTTCTTAAATTTGATTCTATTGTTTTACCACCTTTTGAAACGGGCTTTATGTGGTCTACATGTAATTTTACACCGTCTTTTGGACTTTTACCGCATATCGTACACTTGAAACCATCACGTTTCATTATTTCATAGCGTAATTTTGGGGTCATAAGCTGTCTTTGATATACTGCTGATTCTTTATTTTTTTGTAATTTTTGATATTCATTTAGGTAATATTCAATTTTTGCACAATCAAATTTATAGGTTCTCGTATATTCATTCCTACCCTGTGGACTTGTATAGCATACAATCAATTCAATGGTAAAATCTTCAATAGGTTTTTTCTTGTATTTTTTGCACTCTTGCATTTCTATTGTTTGTAATTCATCTGCTTCAATAACCATAGATACGGCATATTGAGAATAATATTTACTATTATAGCCATTATATAAGATTTTCTTGTATTGTTCTTCATATTGATTATGTTTTTTTCTGTTGTACTGCACAGCTTTAACCATGCCTGTAAAATAGTCCGAACTATCTTCAATAGTAAGTAACATATGATTATCAATATTAAAGTTATCTAATTGAGCTTTACTGTTACAGCTACGCTTAAATCTCGGATGTGATTCAATATTTTTAAAGCAAATACTGTTATTCAGATTTCTTATAGCAGATATATATTTGCCGTTTGTTTTAATATAAGCGATTCGCTGTTTCCTTAAATTTTCCCTGCGTTTGCGTTCTTCTGCCTCAGCTTTTATTTTTTCATAATATTGAACAACAGGTGAAAAAATCTTTTTTAATAATTCCATATTAATAAAACTTCCTTTATTATTCAAAAAATAAACTGTAAGGTATTTTTATAGGGAGTAGTAATACTTGTCCTAAAAAAATAGGTACAGATATATTTTTTCCCATCAATATATTCCCAAAACCTCTATCGTCAAAATGAATTCCTTTCATACCCGTATCCTGTTTTAATGAAAATTCAAATCTCATAACCAAAACGATTTTATCCCCTTTGTATTCTTTCGGTAATGGGTCAAATTTTGGCACATTATAAAAAACATTATTTATTTGCTCTTTTAATCGTTCATTGAATTTTTTAGCGTGTCCATCTGAATTATTTTGGGAGGCAGTACAGTAATATACAATATCACCATTCTTATTAATAATCATAGTAACGTCAATAACGGCTCTTTCATCCGGATAGTACCAGTAATATATTAAATTTGGGTGCCAGTATTTTTGCATTTTTTTCTGTTGTTTATCAAAATATCCTTGCCAGTCAATATTTGAATCTAATGAAGGTGTATCGGCTACAAGAGTTAAAAAATTAAGAAGTGCATTTTGAAGGTTATCTGCTTTAATAGGTGAAATTATTTCTTGTTTTGTATAAAGTCTTTCTGTGGACAAAAACTGATGTTTTTCATCTTCTTCATAAGCGTAAATATTATGAACTGATTTATTAAGTAAAGTTGTTTTTTTATTATTAAAGTCAGTTGAAAAGGTATCAATAATAACATTCTTTTCGTCGTAACGTCTGATATTATACCTTATAACCTTACCTTCTTTTTTTATACTATCTAAGTCTAATTCTACATATTTTGTGCTTTCAGATTGAACAGGTATCCATGATTCCGCATAGATTTCATTATTAGTACAAAATAAACTAAACATAAATATTATAAAAACATTTTTTATTAATTTCATTATTTGACCTCGCTATTCTAAGAAAAAATCCATTTCTTTTTTTAATTCCGACTTATCCTTTGCCGGACTTTGTTTTCGTTTTGTATTCGAACTTTTTGACGCAGAATTAACCTTCTGAACATGTGGTTGATATTGAAATTTTGCAACAGGTGCAGAATTTCCCGAAAAATTAACAATCAACGGTACTATATGACCATTATTATCTTTAAATTGTGGAATATCCATTGTTGATAATAAATGGAACGCAATATCACAATTTTGCGTAAATTTTGTAATTTTTACATTACTGGGAATGGACGGTGTGATTGTTGCAACACAAGTCATAGGATATTCTTTATGATAATGTTCTTCTTCTAACATTTTATTTACTGTTGTTAAATAAATATTTGGGTCAGTATATGTTTTAGCAGTTTTGGTTTTTTGTGCAGGTGCAGAATTATTAGTTGTTTGTTTTTGTTGTGTTGTAGAGGTTTTTTGACTTGTTTGTTTTATAGGATTTAAACTAACTTGATAACTTCCTTTTGCTTCTTGAGTTCTTCCCCAATATAAATCTTCATTTCCTTCAAAATAAATTCTAAATGTTAGGAAATCTTTATCATAACTCTCCGGCAGTTTGTCAAAGGGTTGTCCGTCTTGAATTGTATATTTCATATTGTCAGTATTAGCGTTACTAAAATTAACTTCTGTTTCGTATTCAGGGAATGAAATATCGCCATTTTTATCGACTTTTACAAGAATTGAACCGTTATTGTCAATCAAAAAAGTTTTATATTGAGGCTGCCAATGCTTTTTAACTCTCGCAATAAATTTTTCTTTATAGGTTTTTATATCCGCTTGTTTTTCTGCTTCTGTATAAATTTTTTGCGGTTGTTGCGTTTCTTGGTCTTGCTCCGGAGTTTGCATGGTTTCTTGTTGAACAGTATTATCAACAGGTATGGTATTCTCTTGTTCTGTATGTTTGCCGTATAGTCCTATTATAAATAATATCCCTAAAATTATTATCCATATTTTACTTTTATTATTTTTACGTATAGGTCTTTTATATGAAGGATAAGTTTGTGCTGAATTATAACCCTGTGTATTAGTTGGATTTACTTGAGATTGTTGATTTTTTGCATTAATACGTTGCTGTCTTGCCTGTTGTTTATATGTAATTTTTGCTTGATTAGGTGGATTTTTTTGTTGTTTAAGCGGTTGTTTGGGTTTTGTATAATTTGTTTGAGGTTTATAAGGTGTTTGCTGATATGTGGTATTGTTATATTGCGAATACGAATTAGCAGATGTATCAAAAGGCTTAAAGCCTCTTTGTTCTAATTTACACCATATACAAGAATTCCCATAATATCTGTGTTTTTTATTTATCGTACAACTATGTAAACTTCTTTCAAGGTTATCTAAAGCACTTATCCATTCCTTAGCAGTAGGACGGCTTGAATTTGTTGTAAATGCTTTTTTAAATAATTCTTTAATCTCGTAATTGAGAGTAGAAAATAATTGAGAATAATACCATTGTGCAGAATTAGGATTCGACTGCAATGAATTTGAATCAAAACAATAATATCCTTTTTCTATTGCTTCTCCTCTGTCGTGAGGTGCGTTAATCCCAGAATAAGGGTGTTTAGCTAACATTAATATCTGGAAAATCATTATCGCTAAACCAAAGCTATCATGATTTTTAGTTCTGTGTATTCCCTTAAATGACTTTCCTTGTAATTCCGGTGCTGTATATTCAGGTTTCCCGACTTCACATAAATAAAACTTGTTATTGTATTCAACTTGGTATGAATCACAATCAATAAGTTTTATCATTGCATTTTTATCAACTAAAATGTTACTTTCGTTTATATCCCCTATCACAATTCCTTTTTCATGTAAGGTTTCAACAGCACATGCCAGATTTTTTGCACAATGTACCATAAAACCCCAATCTGCGTAGTCAAAATATTTTTTTCTGTCTTTTGTTCCATATAAAAGGTGGATTTCTTTAAAATCATTAAGGTTAAGGTATTCCATGATAAAACCAACGACTTTGCCGGTAGAATCATATATTGCTTTTTGAGGTAGTGCTGAAAATTCTGCCAGTTCATTATTATATAAGGCACACATGGCTTCAATCTTGCCTGATTTATCACCTTTTTGCAGAGCTTTATCTAAATATAATTTGGCAACAACATTACTATTTCCTTTAATCTTGCAAACCCTGCCTTCACCGCCAATACCAATTTGTTCGCCTAAATTTATCGGTTTGTGAGATTTATCGTAATATTGCGTTTGAATAGTTGGCATAGTTATTTCACCAACCCTTCAGCTTTCATTTGGATATATACTTTTTTTAGAAATTCATATAGTTCTTGGTTGTTTGGTTTAATCCATAAGGCAAGTTTAAAATCATTTATTGCATTTTCATATTGTTTTAAATTAAAATAAGCACGACCTCTGCAATCAAATACGCTGTAATTTTTTATTCCCAACTCAATAGCATGTGTTGTATCACGAACAGCACTTATATAATCTTTTAAAAAATAATAGGCACGTCCTCTAAAATCATAAGCACCTCCATTGAGATTATTAAGAGCAATTGACATAGTTTCATCTTTAATAGTTTGTGTAAAATTACCAATAAACCAACAACATCTTCCTTTATAATCATAGGCACTATAATTTTGTGGATTATACTTAATGCAATTTTCAAAATCAGCTAAAGCCTTTTTGTAATAGTCTTTAAAATAGTAACAACAGCCACGATAGTATAAAGCCATATCCGAACTTGGTTTAATTCTAATTGCTTGTGCAAAATTCACAATAGCTTTGTCAAAATTTTCCTGCTTATAATAAATTCGTCCAAAACATTCATAAGCACTTGGATTATTTGGATTGAATTTTATAACTTCTTCACAGTCTTTTATTGCTAATTCATAGTTGCTTGTAAAATAGTATATACGGCTTCTTATATCGTAAGTATCTTCATTAGGACATTCTTTAATGACTTTGTTCAAATCTGTCAATGCCTGTTTGTAATTTTCAAGCCAGTAATTTGCCACACCTCGCATGTGGTATGCTTGCAAATTATTTTTATCGAGTTTTATTGCTTTATTTTCATCTGAAATACACTTTTTTATATCATTTATAGATACTTCATCAAAAGTATATCCTCTAAAGTCAAAAGACGTAGGTTTATCAAAACTAATTACATTATTTGAAATTGCTTTTTTCTGCAAAGAACAATAACATGCACCTCTATAACAGTAAGCATTTGAACTATTAGGATTCAATTCTATTGCTAAATTCAAGTTTTCTAATGCTTTTTTAATATTTTCAATAAAATAATATGAACAACCTCTATATTCGTATGCTTCAGCATTATTTGGGTCAATTTCAAGGGCATTTGAAAATTCGCAAATTGCTTCATTATACAATTTCTGATTATAAAAATTCTTCCCATTTCTAACATAATCAAAACTATTCATCGGTTTGTATTACCTCATTGCGAGAAATTCCACAAACAACAGCTATAAACAATGTTTTATCATCATCAGTTTTTTTATTTACCCTGTCTGAGCGTAAAAACATTTCCAACTGTTTTGATAATTTTTCTGAATATCCAAAATATTCTAATTTTTCAACAGCATTAAAAAACGGTGTAAAAAATGGTGCAAAAGGTTTCTGATTAGCAAAATTAAAAGCAATTTGTTCAATGCCGTCTGTGTGCATGGCAATTCTTTTTATAGGTTCATTTGTGGTTTTAAACATAAATATATCTTTTGCGTTATCTTGTGTTGCAAAATTAGTAGTGTTTAAAAATTCCCCGTTTTGTGGCAAAAATACACATTCCATATCGTTTTCTTTATTTATAGTGATAATACCGTCGCCTATTTGAATAAATACATTATAATTTTCACTAATTATTGAAAACAAAAGGGTTGTTGCCAAATCTTTTATAGAATCGAGCTTATACAATGCTACGGTTCTATTCATTACCTTTTGAAAATAGGTAAACCATTCAATAATAATATCTCTTGTAATATTTTCAATATTATTATTTTCTAACCATAGTTTAGTTTTATGCACAAACAATTTGCATATAAAATTAGAAGAAATATCAGAATGTTTTGCACTTCCTGCACCATCTGCCACAGCACAAACAAGATAATTATTACCGTTAATTGTTAAAATACTGGTTTTGTAATTATCTTGTTTCGGGACATTTGTAGCTTCGTGAGAAGTACCTTTTACAGATGAAACTATATACTTCCAATTCATTATATTTTTGCCCATCCGCTTGGTGCTTCAAGGGTTATTTCATCTTCCGGCATTGAACGTGAAACAGATGACATAGAATTTGATAACCATTGAAATAACTCAGTAAACTTTAGCCCATCAAGTTTTAATGGCTGTCTAACGGAAATTTGTCTTAGTATATCCATATTTACGTCATTACCAACACCAACTGCAAAAAAAGCAAATTGTTTATTATGTTCACCTTCGTGTACTAAATCAACTGCATTATCCCAATCGTCATTAGGTTCACCGTCTGTTAAAAGAAATATCCAAGGTCTATAATATGAAATTCCGTTTGCCTTATATAATTTTTTTCTTTGTTCAAGCATACTTACAGCTTTTTCAATGGCTTGCCCCATATACGTCATTCCGCTTGCAGTTAGTTCATGGGG
>CANQOM010000068.1 GCA_947625445.1 Candidatus Gastranaerophilales bacterium | reverse complement strand
TGAAACGGAAGGGGTTGATTTAACTTGCAGTTCAGATAGAGTTATGCTTTTAGCTCCAACAGTTAAAAGATATAATTCATATCAAGATACCACGCTTGATAAACCTTATTCCCCTGTCGCAGCAGGTTTAAGAGTTAAACTTGACAGAGAAAGAAATACGGCAAAGTCAATAAGTAATACATCCTGTATAACTGTTAAAGGGTCACAATTCCCGATTTATTTTAAATTAAACGATAAAAATTGTGATGCAAACAGATTTAACGCTCAAGGTATTACAACCCTTATTAATTATAAAGGTGATTATCGAATTTGGGGTACAAGAAGTGCATGTTTCCCAAATAAAAACAGCGGAATAGAAAGCTTTGAGGCTGTAAGAAGGACAGCTGATTTTATCGAAAAATCAATAGAAAATTCTTCAATTCAACTTGTTGATGAAAACATAACTAAAGGATTTATTGATGATGTATTAAATACAATCAATAATGCATTCGCAAAATGGGCAAATCCAACGGATAAAAAGAATAACATTATATATTCGGGTGAAGCTTGGTATGATGCAAGCTTGAACCCTGCTGAAAGTCTTGCATCGGGACACATTATATTCCCATATAAATTCTGTCCGTTAGGTGTAGCTGAACATATAACTTTCTATTCACAAATTGATATTTCGTTAATTACAAAAGCATTAGGAGAATAAAAATGGCGGATTTAATCACAAAATTTAATGTTTATTTGGGCAAAAGCCTTTTTGGCATTGCTTCTAAAATAACAAGCCCTGTTATAGATATGATAACGGAAGAAATTAAAACAGGATTGGGGTCATACAATGTCAATACGGCAGTTAATGCAATGAATGCGACAATAACCCTTCAGAGCTTTGACCGAGATGTTTTTGACAAAATAGCTAATCCGATGGGCATTCTAACAATGACCTGTTACGGTTCACTGGATACCTATACAAACGGTGCTTTGGAAAAATCGGAACAAATAAAAATGGTTATGACCGGAACGAGTAAAAATTTTTCAACTTTAGGTGAACTTGAACAGCAGGCACGAGCAGATTATGCAATCGAATTTAATATTTCAGCCGTAAAAGTTTTCATCAACGACCAAGAGAAACTTTATATTGATGTTCCAAACTATATCTTCCGTAAAGACAGCAAAGATGTTTTTGGCAACTATAAAAACATATTAGGACTTAATTAGAAAGGGAAATGCAATGGCAAAAGAATTAGAAATGAAAGAAACGAATAAAAAATTAAAAGAGTTTAAAACACACTCAGGTAAAAAAGTTATTGTTGATACATCTTTAATGACAGGTGCTCTGCTGATGAAAGGCAGAAAAATGAGCGAATATGTCGGCACAGCTATATTTATGATGTCGCAGATAGCAACTTTTGACGGGGAACATTATACCTATAATGAAATCCTTGAATGGAGTGCATTTGAAGTCATGTCGATAGAGAAAATTTGGGGGGAGTTATCGGAACTAACATAGTTCCTGATTGTGAACAACTTGTATTTATAGCTCATTTTTTGCATTTTTCAAAAAAAGAAATAGAAGAAATGAGCTTCTCCGACATAAATGACTGGTTCAATGAAGGTTATTCATTATGGAAAAGAATGAATGAAGCTAAAATACCAAAGGAAATAAAGAAAAACAATAATGCCATCTTTAAGTGATATGAAATTAAATTTAATATTAAAAGCAACGGACGGAATGAGTGCTGTCGTAAAATCAGCCTGCTCTCAGTCCGATGAAGCTTTTGATAAAATGAACAAAAAACTTGAAGAAACTGCAGGCGGATTTGACAAAGCAGGTAAAAAAATTGCACTTTTTGGCGGAGCTTTAACCGGGCTTTCAATAGCTAATGTTAAAATGGCAGGTGATTTTGAAGCAGGTATGAATAATGTTTCAACCCTAATTGATACAAATGTTGAAAACCTTGACGAAATGAAGAAAAAGGTGCTTGAAATCGGAAAAAGTTCACCTAAAGCAATCAGTGATTTAACTGACGGCTTATATTCAATAAGAAGCGCAGGGATTGACGCCGCTAAACAATTTGATGTATTAAAGGGTTCAGAGATGTTAGCCGTTGCAGGTTTAAGTACAACCGCCGAAGCTGTTGACGTAACCACTTCTGCTTTAAATGCTTTTAATTTAAAGGGGGAAGAAGCAAATAAAATATATGATATGTTTTTTAAAGTTGTTAAATACGGAAAAACAAACATATCGGAATTTGCTCAAGGCTTTGGTTCGACGGCAGGAGTAGTTGCAGCTGCCAATATCAAAATTGATGAATATTCGGCAGCTGTTGCTGCTATGACAACATCAGGGTTAAAAGCAGCCAATGCTCATACTCAAATAAAAGCAGCCATAGCAGGGTTAAGCAGGGGTTCAAAAGAACAGCTTGCCGTATTTAATAAATTAGGTTCAAAATCCTTTAATGATTTGGTTGTTAAATCAGGCGGAATGGTAAATGCTTTTAATCGAATAAATAAAGCGGTCGGAGGCAATCAAGCAAAATTAATACAATTAGTCGGCTCTGTTGAGGGTTATAACGCAATTTTATCTTTAACCGGTGCAAATAATGCAACCTATTTAAAAACCTTAGATGATATGAGAAATGGCGGAGATTCTTTATCTGAAGCTTACCAAAAACAGACTGACGGCATAAATAATCAAATGGCGTTAATGAAAAATAACTTGCAGGCTTTAGGTATTGAATTTGGAACTGCACTTGTTCCTGCGGTAAAAGCAGCAGGAAATGCAATAAAAGGTTTAACTGATATTCTTTCCAATATGCCTGACGGTTTAAAATCATTTTTAGCTATAACAACGGCGGGAATAGGAATAATAAGCTTATTTGGCGGAACAACCTTAATGGTAATAGGTTCAATGGTAAGGAATTTGATATTATTACGAAATGTTTTGCGTGCTGTAAGTATAGCTGCATGGGCAAATCCTGCGATGCTGCCTATTATTGCTATAACTACATTAATAGCAGGATTAGTGGCAGGTGTGATATATTGCTATAATCATTTTGAAGGGTTTAGGGCAGTCTGTGACGGATTATGGGCGTGCATAAAAGCAGGCGGTGCATGGATAGCCGCTTTAATTCAAAATTTCATTTCCGGCGCAATTAGCTGTTGGAATTTTATTAAACCTGCCGTTAAAATCGGTTCGACTATATTAGCTTGGATAACTCCGATAGGGCTTGTAATACAAGCATTAAAAAATTTGTGGAATTGGTTTGAAAAAATTATTGAGAAAGCCGGAGGCTGGAAAGTAATCGGCGATAAAATGAAATCTTGGGGTGAACAACAAGAACAAAAAGCTGAAGCAGTTAATGCTGTAATAAAGAAGAATCGTGAAGCAAACGGAGTTAAACCAAACGGCACACACGCAAACGGATTAGATAGAGTTCCATTTGACGGATATATTGCAGAAGTTCATAAAGATGAAGCCATTTTAACAAAGCCTCAAGCAGACAGATGGCGTAATTCTTCAGCTTCTGTTAAATCGGGTTCAAATTATGCTGAAGCGCAAAATATCAGCCTTGATTTTAAGCCGACAATTAATATAACTTCTGATTTTTCGGAAAAAGAGAACGTTGAAGCAAAAATATTAGCTGTTTTAAGACAATACAGTGAAGATTTATTCAGGCAGTTCCTCGATTTTCTTCAAAGACGGGAAGCGAGGGCATACTAATGTTATTTTCTGAATGGAGCATATCAAAAATATTAAAACAAGGTCAAATACAAAACAGCACAAAAACTTATACTTATAATCAACTTGAAAGAATTAATTCTAAACCTGCGCTTCAGGCAGGCAGCGAAAATTTAAGAGAATATCTTTTATTTTTGCAGCTTCACAGGCAATTTTGCAACCCTAAAGAAATTATAAAAACAATAGAATATTATGCTGCTTCAAGAGAATCCGTAGAATGGGTAAAAGACAATGAATATATGGGAAGTTTTGTTATTTCTTCTATAGATAAATTAATAAAAAATGAAGTAAAAGGGACAATAATATACGCTGAAGTTTCTTTTACCCTGCTTGAAAATCCTGTTGAAATTGAAAAGCAAATAACTGATTTGGATAAATACGATAAATACAGCGAAAATTCAAATAAATTTAAGGATTTTGGGTTGAAAGTCAAAGATTCAATAACTGAAAACATAAAGGAAACTATCACAAACGGAACTATTTCCGATAATTTATCGGATAGTGCCAAAGAAATATTATCAAGTGTTACAAACGGGGTATTAAATGATATTTCGGCGGGAAAAATAACCGAAATATATAATACTTGCAATAATTACGCCGATATTATCGAAAATGATAAAAACTTAAATTTTTCGGATGTAAAGGAACTGGCGGCAGCAATAACTTCAATACCTGATTTAATGCTAAATTCAGCTATGAGAAAGGCGGTAAATTGATGAAATATATTTTTCATACAGTTAAACCGCTTGAACGCTGGGACAATATAGCATATCAGTATTATGGAAATCAATATAAGATACAACCACTAATTGAAGCTAATCCGCATGTTCAAATAAGCGGAATTTTAAAAGAAGGAACTGAAATAAAAATCCCTATTGATGATGAAGTAAAAATCGATAATTCAATGCTTCCAATTTGGAAGCAAAGCAACCCGCAAACCGAAATCAAATCAGAAACTAATATAAATAACTCGATTCAAACTTTAAAGGTGCCGCTGCACCAAATTCATTCAAAAAATTGGCAGCATAAAAGAGGTTCAATAGGCGATATTGCTGTTGACAATGAAGATATTAAACAATGTATTAATTCAATTTTTGCAACATCAAAAGGCGAAGTTCCTTTAAACCCGGAAGCCGGAACAAATATCATTGAAGCTATTGATGAAAACCCTGAAAATGCAGCAGAAATCGCAATAAAAACGGCCTATAAAGAGATACCGAGACAAGAGCCGAGATGTGAAATATTGCAGGCAGTACCAGAAACAAATATTGATACAGGGGAATTAAAATTAACGATTTATTTTAAAAATAAAAAAACAAATATTACTGATAAAACAGAGGTATATATAAAATGAGCGCACTTGAATTTATTAAAGTTGATGCGTTTGAAGACGAACAAAAATTAATAAAAAAATTTGAAGAAGAAACAGATACAAAATTGCAGCCAATGCAGGATGCAAGAATACTCATTTCATTAATTGCATATTACGGCAGCTTGTTAAAAGCTCAATTTAATGATGCGTGTAACCTTAATATTGTTGAAAATTCAAGAGCGCCTTTTTTGGACTTTTTAGGCAAATTTAAAAATTGTCCGAGAAATACAAAACAAAAAGGCGAAGATGACCTTTTAATTAAATTAAATACAACCTTCAGCTACGATTTAACGATAAATAAAGGTTTTCAAGTAAAATCAAACGATGGCTTATATATTTTTAAAACAAAAAATGATTTGATAATTAAAGCAGGTGAAAATCAAGGAATAATAAGAATTGAGTCACAAGATGCAACTGAAGATGTTAATAAATATAAATCAGGTGAAGTAAATACGGTTATATCTTCAAGCTTTTCTTTTATCGACAGTGTTTCAAACATAAACGGAGTAAACGGCGGCAGTGATGATGAAAGTGATGAAAGTTATATAAAAAGAATTTTACTATCTCCTGAAGGCTTTTCCGTAGCGGGACCGGAATTAGCATATATATATTTTGCCTTGTCCGCTCACCCCTCAATCGTTGATGTTTCTGTTGATGTACCAAATGAAGACGCAACTGCTGAAATTAACGGAACAAAGAGTATTTTAACCGAAAATCAAGCTGATAATGAACTTTTTTCAACAAAAATTAACTATCAAACGGGAGAAATGGAAATAGAATTAAAACAGCAAATAGAAGCAGGAAGCAAAATAAAAATCAAAATTCCACATCCTTATGAAATAGATATATATACATTAACAGATGACGGCGAAGCAGGTGATACGGTATTAAAAGCAGTTGAAAACAAGCTGCAGGATGTTCGTCCATTATGTGATTATGTCGTTCCAAAAAGTGCAATAGTTAAAGATTTTACAATTTCAGGAACAGTTTATATTACAAAAAATGCGGATAAAGAAACTATTGAAAAGCAAGTTAAAGAGGTTTTAAACAGCTTTTTAAGTTCAATTAAATCAAAATTAAACAAAAGTGTTGTTAAACATACGGATATAATATCACCCGTATGCAGAATCGAGAATGTATATGATTTTAAACTAAGTTTACCTGAAGAAAATTTACCGCCTTTAAAAAACACTTATTACAGAGGAACTTTAGGTAATATTCAATTTGAAAGGGTTAATTATGACTAATCAAAAGAGTTTACTGCCTTTTATATATCAAGATAAACAAAATTTGGCGCTTGAAGAGTGCATAAAGGAAGAATTAAATATTGATACTAAAAAATTTTTAATATTTCCGATAGAAAATGCTTCAGATGAACTGCTTCCGACTTTAGCCAAAGAATTTCATGTTATGGGTGCTGAAGGTTGGAATTTTTGCCGAAACAGAAAAGAAAAAATAAATTTACTTTTAAATTCTTTAAATAAACACATATTGAAAGGGGTTAAACCTACAATATTAAATGTTTTAAAAGATTTCGGAATAATAGCAGAAATCTCTGAGTTTTGGGAATATGGCGGAAGACCCGCACATTACATAATGAAGTTTGTAAATATCTATGACAGAGGCTTAACGAAAGAATTGGAAGAAGATATAAAAGAATTAATCAAGGCTTATGCACCTGCTACAAGAATTTTAGACTATATTAATTACTTTTTATGTTCAATTTCAAAGTTATACGTAAGTTCAAGGTTTACAACGCTTGAAAAATGCACAATATCAACTAGAGAGGTAGTAATATAATGGCGGAATTTTATACAGTCGTAACAGATATTGGAGTTGAATTATTAAATGAATGTTTAATAACTCAAAAAATTTTTCCCGGTTATAAAATGGCAGTCGGTGATTCAAACGGGGTATATTATGAGCCCGAAAAAACGCAGACAGCGCTAAAAAATCAAAAATATATAACGAATATTTCTCAAAAAGGGAAAAAAGGCAATTATATATTTTTTAATATGCAAATTCCGCCATCAGAGGGCAATTATACAATAAGAGAAGTAGGTTTGTTTGATAAAGAAAATAACTTGCTGGCAATCGCAAAATATCCTGAAACTTTAAAACAAAAAGCATCCGGAGATTCAAGTAAAACAATTATTATAGAAATTCAAATCGAACTCTCTTCCGACGCCATAAATTCGATTATTATTGATGACTCCGGTAATTTCGTAACAGACGAAAAACTCAAAGAATTTCAAGAAATATCAGAAAAAGGAAAACCAAACGGTTACGCTCCGTTAAATTCTTCAAATAAAATTCCTTCTGATTACATTTTGCCTGCTACATATAATACAACCGGGGCAGTAAGTGTTGACCAAGAGACAATGGAGGTTGATGAAACCGGGAAAATAAAAGTAAAAAATAAAATTGCTTCAAATGAGACTTTGGGACTTATCCAATCCGACAACTCCACAACATTCGTTGACGCAGACGGCACACTTCATGCGCCTAAGTATAATCTTTTTGACCTTGTTACAAAAGACCATATATTAACCTTTGAAGAGAAAGAGGGGCTTGAGTTATTAGGGGAATATGTATACAAAGAATCACAAGACGGGCGCAGAGGCTACAGTGATTTTTATGAAAGATGTATAAAAGAATATAAAGAAGCAGAAAAAGAAGACAATATAAATACGCCTATAATAGGAGATTTGGTTATAAAAAATGGAGTCATAA
>CANQOM010000067.1 GCA_947625445.1 Candidatus Gastranaerophilales bacterium | reverse complement strand
GGACCGACGAGGCTCGAACTCGCGACCTTCTGCGTGACAGGCAGACACTCTAACCAAACTGAGCTACGATCCCAACGTCAATAATTATATTCTAAGCCAAAAAAAATTGCAACACTATTATTAAGGGATTTATATATAATTTCCCACTAAATATTTTTGGAATATAGTCATAATGTCATGTTGAACTCGTTTCAGTATCTCTATATTTTAGCTCCTGAAACACCTTCGATTTGTAACGGATACAGGCTAATTGATTTAGCCTATCGGCTAATTATTTGCTTTGTAAAGTTCAGGGTGACAGATTTAGCTTTTTAGTAAAATTTGCTATATATGTCCCATTATTAACTTTTAATTTACTATTTATCTTTTTGCAATATAATTTTGTTATAAAAAAATTACAATGAGGATATTATGAATAAATATTTACTAGAAATAGGTACGGAAGAATTAGCATATAGATTTATTCCATCAGCTATGGAACAATTAAAAGCAGAATTTTCTAAATATTTAGAAGAAAATAAAATTAAATTTAATGAAATAAAAGTATATGCAACTCCAAGACGACTGGCTATTATTGTAGAGGATATACAAGAAAAGCAAGACGATGTAACAAAAACAATAAAAGGACCTATTGCCACAATTGCATACGATGAAAACGGAGCATTAACAAAAGCAGCTCTTGGTTTTGCGAACAAAAACAATATTTCACCAGATAAACTTTATAAAGAAGATAACTACGTTTGGGCAAAAATTGAACAAAAAGGACTTGATACAAAAGAAGTTTTAAAAACAATTGTACCTGAAATTATCCTAAAATTAAAAGGAACCCATTTTATGAGATGGGCTGACCTTGACATTAAATTTCAACGTCCAATAAGATGGGTTGTTTCTTTATTTAACAATGAAATCTTAGATTTTGAAATTGCTAAAATAAAAGCTTCTAATAAATCAAGAGGACATAGATTTTCCAAAGAAGAGGTTATTATAAATAATCCTGACGAATATTTAGAACAACTTTATAAAGCAAATGTAATAGCAGACGTAGAAAAAAGGAAAAAAACCATTATAGAATTAGCTTCAACTGAAGCAAAAAAAATAGGTGCAGAAATTAAAATTGATAACTCTTTACTGGAAGAAGTTACTTTTATTACAGAATGGCCAATACCTGTAATTTGTACTTTTGAAGAAAAATATCTGGAAATCCCAGAAAAAGTAATAGTAACAGTAATGGCAGTTCATCAAAGATATTTTCCTCTCTATAAAGACGGGAAACTTTTAAATAAGTTTATAACAATAAGTAATTATGTAGGAGATACTTTTGATAATATAAAAGCCGGAAATGAAAGAGTAGTAAGAGCAAGACTGGAAGACGCAGTTTTCTTTGTAAAAGAAGACACTCAAAAGACTTTATATGATTACATTGAACAACTTAAAGGAGTAACATTCCAAAAAGGTTTCGGTTCTGTATATGATAAAACTCAAAGAATAATTAAATTATCAAAATATATCGCAGATTCTATAAATGTTCCGTTTGAAAAAATAGAAAGAACTGCAATGTTGTGCAAAGCTGATTTAGTTACAAGATTAGTATTTGAATTTACAGAACTACAAGGATTTATAGGTGCTGATTATGCACTTCGTTCGGGAGAATTACCTGAAGTCGCAAAAGGCATTGAAGAACATTATTTTCCGATTAACGCAACATCAGAAGTTGCAAATTCAATTGAAGGACAAGTTGTCGGGATTGCGGATAAAATAGATACTATAGTAACCGTGTTTGCAGATAAAAAGAAAATATCAGGTTCACAAGACCCTCTTGGGGTTAGACGAGCTACTTTAGGTATTATAAAAACCATTCTTCAAAAGGATTTACATATTAATATTTCCGAACTTTTAAAACTCTCCATAAATATTCTAAAAGACAAAATTGAAGATGAACAATCTTTATATAATTCAATCAAAGATTTCTTTATACAAAGGTTAATTGTATTTTTGTCTGATAATAATATAAGACATGATATTATTGAAGCTGCAATAAGTTCTAAAGATGTACTCTCAAATTTGAACAATCTTATCTTAAGAAATAATATTATCATTGATATAACTTCAAAAAATAATTATTCAGAATTTCATGAAGCAATAAACAGAATTATAAGAATCTTAAAAGAAGAAAAAAACTTCACAGAAATAGATACTAATCTGTTTAATTCAGATGAAGAAAAAAACCTATATAACTCAGTAAAGAATATTAAAGAAAATGAAATTTCATATGAGCAATTAGAAAACGAGCTTGTAAAAATTATTCCATTAATATCAAAATTCTTTGAAAAAGTTCTTGTTATGGATAAAGATGAAAAAATCAAACAAAACAGAATAAATTTATTAAATTTAACAAAACAAAAGTTTGATTATATTGGAGATTTTAGTAAAATTGTTTTTTAACGTAAATTTTCAATAATAGCTTTAATATTCTCATTTTTAACAGATAAACAAATTTTATCTATATCCAAAGGTTCATCTTTATTGATAATTTTTAAAGCACATGCAGCCTCACATATAATAATTTCATTTTGTGAATTTAAAAGTTTCTTTAATAAAGGAATTGAAGATTTCAGGTTAAATTCCTTTATAACAGGTATTGCAAAAAGTATACTTTCATCAGAAGCTTCAAGTTCTTTTAAAACAAATTCCTTTTGTTTATCCCAAAATTCCTGACTTTGATTAGAAAGTAGCTTAAATATATCAGATATTTCATTTTTGGTATTCTTATCTTCATCAAAAATATATTCCTGATTTTCATTAAATTCTTTAAATTTAGAAAAAGTCATAAGAAGTATTTGAGCAATTTTACCGGAATATTCATTTTCCTGTAAATTTCTGTAAATAAGTTCATCTATAACTTCATAAAGCTCAAACTGAAAAATATCAGCCAAAGGCAAGATTTCACCTAATCCTGATAATATATAATCAATAGTAACAAGCGTATCATAATAATACTCAGAACTTAATAAATGTAAAAGACTTTCAGCATATGGAATTTGTCCTGCAATATTTTCAGGCATTTTTGAAGTTTTCATAGCACAAAAAATCTCTTTTAAAGGAAATTTTTCTGCATAAGCACTGAAAAATTTTACTGCTTTTAATTTTTCAAAATCATCTTCACTTTCTAAAGAACAAAGAGCAATATCATATGAAATATCATCTTCCATTTGACCTAAAGCTTGTGCGGAATTAAAACTTAAATATTCATCATCAGAAAATGCATACTTAGATAACAACTCAATTGCAACAGTATCAGGGATATAGTAAAAATATTTAGCCGCATATGTTTTTTGGGCTATTGTACCATTTTCAAGCAATTCAAAAATTTCATCTGTCAATTCCTGATTTGCATGCTCAGATAGAACTGAAACAAACATATCATCATAATACGGAGAATATATATCAAAAAATTTAATTATATTCAAAAAATTATGTTTATTTATTGCCTTTTTAATACGTTTTGTAATATTTGTTCTTACAAAATCAAATAAATAATCAGATTTTTGAACCAATAGCGAAAACATGTTTAAATCAGCATTATTTATAAGATAACCAGCTGAAATTTGAGCCAAGTCTTCATTTTTTCCTATTAAATTTTTTACTTGAATTTCAATATTATCCATAGGAATATTATAAATTTAAAATTGATGTTTTACAAGAAAACCCCGATTAAATAATCGGAGTTTTCATAGTTTTTATTAATATTAATACAGAAAGTTTTATTTTTTATATTCTGTAACAGTAGTTGTCTTAGTTGTTTTAGTTTGAACATAGTCGTTGTATAAACTGCAATCAACTTTTAATTCAACAAGAAGATCTTCATTAGCTCTTGCTTTGTAATTAACACCAGGAGTTAAGAAGCCTGCCAATAAACCAACACCTGCACCGGTTGGGAAGCCGATAGCCATACCGTCACCGGAACGATGATTAGATTCGCCGACAGGAAGTCCGATTGCAGCACCACCAATTGCCGCACCTGCTACTGTATATTCTAACGGTTTTAACCATTTATTTTCTGATAATACACCTTCATCATTATTAAGTACTCTTGCTATAAACGGATATTCATTTCCATTAGGGAAGACCATTCTTGTAAAGTGAAGATATACTTCAGTATTTTTATTTACCCATCTTTTATCTCTTAATTCTTCAATAGTTGCATAAAGTTTTGTATTTGCAGGAATAATCAAAGTACCTTCTTTAGTAACTACATCTTTTTTGAAATAGAAAGGAATAACATCTCCAATTTGATGTTTTGTAGAATTAAAAGGTTCAACAAATGAAACTCTAAATACGTTTTTTGCTAATATAATTCTTCTTAAGTTAGTAATAGAAACTCTGTCAACAACTGCTTTTCCATAATCGTCAAGGTGTTCAACTGATAAAACATATTCTTTTGGTTCTTCGGGTTCTTTTTGTTCTTCAGCTTTTTTATCATCTTGAACAAGGTCTAAAGCTTTCATTAATCTGGCTAATAATACTGCAGCTTCTGCTCTGTTTAAATCTCTGTTAGGATTTAACTCATCAGCAAGCGGATAATTAACATATAAACCGTATTTTATAGCCTTAGAGAAAGGAATTCTACCCCAATTTGGGATTTCATTGGAATCAGCAAATTGAGCAAGTACATCAGTATTAACTTCAGTATCTTTTGTTATATGACTCATAATTGAAGCAGTTTCAACTTTTGTAATAAATCTTTGAGGTTTAAATTCACCGTCAGTATAACCATAAATCAAACCAAATTGGTCAGATCTTGCAATATGTTCATAACCGAAAGTATCTGTTGTAACGTCAGAATACATAGGAGCAGATGTAATAGGAGCATCACTTAAACCTAACGCTCTTAATAACCAAGCAGTCCATTCTACCCTCGGAACTTTATCTAACGGTCTATATGTACCGTCAGCATATATAGGAACTATTCTTTTTGTAACTACGTCTTCAATTTCTTCCGCTGCCCAATAATCATCCGGTATATCGGTATAATCTTTAGCTAAAGCAGAGGAAACACCTGTTAACAACAATGCAAAAGTCATGAAAATTGTTGCTAAATTCTTTCTAATGTCCATTTGTACCTCACTTAAACTATTTATAATTTTTACTAATACTTATTCCATACACATTTTATACAAAAAATTATATGTTAAAACAAATTTTTAGGCAATAAAAGTACATATAATAATGTAGAAAAATTAAATCTTTATATAAAAATTATTTACTATTGTTATTATACACTTTAAAAAATTCCTTTAACAAATCATAACCTTTTAAATATGATTTATAATTTATTTTTTCATCAGCGGAATGCATATTGTAAATATCCGCCAATCCCATTAAAACAGGTTTGAAAGGTTTATTAAATTTATTTTTATTATTTGCATAAATATGAGTTTCAGCACCTGCATGAAAAGAAGATATATCTATATCCAGACCCAAATTTTGAGCTGCTTTTTTGTATATATTTATTAATAAATCATCATCACTTTTTTCAAACGGAGGAAGATGAACAGAAGTTTCCATTTCAGCTATAGCAAGCCCTTCATATTTTTTATTAAATTTATCAACAATTAATTGAATATCATTAATAAGATTTTTTTCATATATTTTACTTGAACTTCTTATAGAATAAGCAGCTCCGGCTTTTGTATTAATAACATTTGTTATAGCTTTGTCCACTATACAATCAAGGAATTTATCAGAAGTTAATGAAGAATCTTTTATGGAATTTATAGCCGTTTCAACTCCTCCTCCTATAATAACTCCCAAATTTATAGAAGTTACAACTCCAAATTCATCCTTTTTATATACCCCTTGAGGAATATCATTAACAAGTTCCGCAATTAGCTTTGCAGCATTAAGTCTTGTTTCATCATCAATATCTATTCCCGAATGACCGCCTTTTAACGCTTTAATATTTATTGTTAATTTTGTATAACTTGCACCGGCTATTTGAAATTGTCCTAATTTATCAGCATCCAGAACCAAAACATATTCAGATTCAATTTCACTCATATTAACATTATGAATACCTGTCATATTTTGTTCTTCATCTCTTGTAAAGACAATTTCCAAGCCACCATGTTTAAAATCTTTATTTTTATTAATTTCCGTTGCCAATAAAATAATTGCAGCTACCCCTGCTTTATCATCAGCACCCAATGTTCTCGATTTATCAGTTTCTATTATATCCCCGTTAAGTTTAATATTAATCTTTGAATCATCTCCTACAACATCCATATGCGCACTTAAAAGTAAAGGATTTTTACTGTTATCATTAGCGGGAATTTTTGCTCTTACATTTCCATAATCATCTTTACAGGCAAAAATACCATTTTCTTTAAATATATAAAGAATTTTATTTGATACTTCTTCTTCTTTTAAAGATGGTGAAGGTATAGAAACCAAATCACAAAATAGGTCTATCAATTTATTGTTTTTTCTTAAGTTTTCCATAATTTCTCTCCTTTAGACTAATTATAGACTATTTTTTATCTATAGTATATAATATATATATGTGAAAAGAAATAAAGGAAAAAAAGTATGGCTAAAGTTTTATTATCCATTCCCGAAAAATTTTTAAATACTATTGATGAATTAGCAAATTCTGAGCAAAGAACAAGAAGTGAATTAATAAGAGAAGCATTAAGAAATTACATAAAAAGAAATGTAGCATTTGATGCAAAAAAAATTAACAAAGATGCTGAACTCCTTGAAAATTTACTAAGTTAAAACGTTCTAAAATTCTTTCAAATTATAAGACTTAGGACAAGTATACTCTTTTATACTTGAATTTTTATTTTTATGTAATAAAATTAATATAACGAACTTTAAAGCGTGATAAATAAACAATTGAGGATTTACATGGCTCGAAAAGTAATATTAATAATATTTATTGCAATTTTATCAATAATAAATACAAATATACAAACAAAGGCAGAAACTGTACCATTATCAACAGTAAAAAGCTTAATTGTTAAGCATGCCACAGAAATGGGATTAGATCCTGCATTAGCATTGAGCATAGCAAAAAAGGAATCCGGATTTTGTCATAACAAAAGAAGCCCATACGGAGCAGTAGGAGTTTTTCAACTCATGCCTGCAACTGCAAAAAAGATGGGATATAATCCGTATCATATTCAAGAAAATATAAAAGGCGGAATAGCATATTATAAATTAATGTATAAAATGTTTGGTTCAACAGAGTTAGCTCTGGCAGCATACAATGCCGGTCCGGGTAATGTCAAGAAGTACAATGGCATTCCTCCTTTTAAAGAAACAAAGAATTTTGTATCAACAATCATGAGTAACTACAAAACATTAAAGCTTAATCCGGATCCGGCAATAGCAAACTATAAAAATGCAATAAAAGAAATAAGTTACGAAACATCATCTAAGAACTTTGAAGAAGATTTCAGGATGCAACAAGAAGCAACATTACAACTATATTTATCAAGCCAAGGAATTTAAGAATATAATGTTTCAAGAGATTAAAACACACGAAATTACTACCGATGTTGTCATATTTACTATAAAGGATAACAAACTTCAAGTATTGTTGGTAAAGCGTGCAAATGAACCTTTTAAAGGAAGATGGGCTATTCCTGGTGGTTTTATAAGATTATCTGAAAATCTTGATAGTGCAGCTTTAAGAATTTTAAAAGAAAAAACAAATGTAGAAAATATTTATTTGGAACAATTATATACCTTTGGCGACCCTTTAAGATATCCGGGCTCAAGGGTAATAACTTGTGCATACTTTGCTTTAATTAGAAGTGACGATATAAAATTATCTTTTGATACCACACAAAGTATAACAGAAGTTCAATGGCATGAAGTATATAATTTACCTAC
>CANQOM010000066.1 GCA_947625445.1 Candidatus Gastranaerophilales bacterium | reverse complement strand
TGGATTCTGTTAAAGGTAAATTAGGTGGTTTAGGTTTGAATATTTTTCAATAGTTAAAAGTTACAACTCCCAAGTAACAAAAGACTTTCCTTAATAGGAAAGTCTTTTATTTTATCTAATCCTTTAACACAATCATAAAGACTCACACATTAATTCGGATAAAAGTTCACTTATACTTGGTTTTAACTTTATGCGTTTACTTTATAGCATTCCGCTATTTATAAAGTCTCAGTTATCCTCACTTCAATGTGGTGTTTCAAAACGAAACACCTTTGATATACCCGTTTAAACACTTTAACCTATTATGCTTTATCTGTATTATCAGGATGTAAAAAATTATATAAGAATTGGGTAGCATAATCTACACTTCCGTCAGGATTAAAATATTCAACTTTTGATGTTTCTAGCGGTTTTCCATCCTTACAATTTTCATTATAATTATAATCCGTTGTTTTAACCGATGTACCTTTTTCTGTATAATATGAATATCTTATTTCAGCTTCAAAATGTGAATCATCTATTTCGTTTTTATTTATAATGACTTCTTCTTTCTTTTCTCCATCTGAATCAAAAGTAGTTACAGTGCATTTACCGTTTTCATCGTAATAAGTTTTTTTACACAACTTATTATGTTTATCATATTCTTCAACAATTTTTTCAGGTTTAGATTCAAAAATAACTTTCCCCGCTAATTCCAATAAATTGTTATTTTCTTCTTTTACAATTGTTTTCGTCTTGCCCCAACCTTTATGTTCAGCACAAATAAACTCATCTTGATTATATGTTTTATCCAAAAAAGAAATACTGTCATCCGTAGGTTTGCAATCAGAAAATAATAACTCAGTATCAATTGCATCTTCAACAATTTCTTTAGAGCTCTTTTGAACTTCTTTATTGTTACTCTGGTTATTAGTTTGTTGCAAAGATGAAGAATTTAAATTAGAACTTATTGAATTAGTCATTATAACCTCGCATTTCCTAACTTATTATTATCAATTTAAATAATAAATATTTCTCTTATATATAATAAAAAAATTTTTTTCAAAAAATTGACTAATTCGTCTGAGTAAATTTTTACAGGCATACCTAAGGTATTACTTCGGAATTCGATTCAATTCATAAAAAATCGGGATGACAAGATTCGAACTTGCGACCCCTGCGACCCGAACACAGTGCGCTACCAAGCTGCGCTACATCCCGATTAATTATATTCTTTATTTTAATACATAAATATTTTTTTTCAAAGATTTATTTATTAGACTTTTTACTAAATTTATTTTATAATTTTATTTGTTAAATTTAACAAACAAGGATAAAAATGACATCAGACAGTATTTCGGGTCAGATTCAACCCGATAAAATTGAATCATCAGGAATAAATCAACAAAAAAGTGTTAATTTAAAATTTAGAGCGGTAGTTCGTGCTTTTTTAGCTAATATATTTATTACGTTAATTAAATTTACTTCTTGGTATTTTACTAAAAGTTCAGCAATGTTTGCTGAAGCTGTTCACTCGGGGGTAGATTCTTTTAATAGTATTTGTCTTATGGTTGGTCTAAAAAGAGGTTCAAGACCGTCAGACAGAGTGCATCCGTTTGGGCACGGACTTGAAACAAATGTCTGGACTATTATAGCCTGCATTTTAATGTTTATTGGAGCTTCTGTTTCTTTAATAAGTGCGTACGATAAAATTTTTGTCAATAAACAATTATTAAGTAACTATCACGCTTTAGCAGTAATACTTATAGCAAGTATAATTTTTGAAAGTTGGGCAGTAAATAGTGCAGTACATGCGGTTCTTGATGAGTCAAAAATAGAACACAAAAACCCAATAATTGATTTTATAAAATCAATGAAATATGTTCATAAAATTAACACTCCCACAACAAAATATGTGTGGTATGAAGATGTTGTAGCACTAACAGGTGTAGTTGTAGCATTTATTGCAGTATCAATATCAAAAATTCTGCCTGAAAATTTAGCTCACATACCTGACGGTATTGCATCCGGAATAATTGCTTCTTTGCTTTTATTTTTAGCCGGTTATATGCTAAAAAATAACGTTAATCTGTTAACAGGATTATCAGCTGAACCGCAGGTAGAAGAAATTATAAAACAAGTTACTGAAAATTTGCACTGTGTAAGCTGCGTAAAAGAATTAAAAACAATGAATATGGGCACTTCAGGATTAATTGTTAATATTAAAATTGAAGTTGACCCTGATATTCAGGTTAAAGAAGCTGATGATATTACAGAAATGGTCGAACGTAAGATAAGAGAAAATATAAAAAACATATCTCATGTTTCAGTTGAAATAGATTCAAATGATGCCGAAGAAAATTGGGAAGATAAATTTGATAAAATTATTCAAGAAGGTGAAAAAATTGATGTTATTGATGATAAAGAAGCCCATATGTTATCAAACTTTTATTCATTCGCCCAAACAGTAGTGAAAGAAATCATGGTACCAAGACCAAAAGTACAATTTATAGATGCTGAAGAAAATCTTAATAATTTAATAGACGTAATAATAGAATCAGGTCATACCAGGATTCCGATATACGAAGGAACTGTTGACAATCTTATAGGAGTTATCAACGCAAAAGATGCGCTCAAAGCATTAAGAGATAAAACATTTGAACAAGACGGATTTGAAATCAAATCACTGGCACGTGAAATTCTTATTATTCCTGAAAATAAGTTTATAAGTGACCTTTTAAACGATTTTACCACTACAAAAAATCAAATAGCTGCCGTTGTTGATGAACATGGCGGTATTGCCGGTATTGTAACGGTTGAAGATATAATAGAAGAAATAGTTGGCGAAATATATGATGAATTTGATGAAGCTCCTGTCCCTGAACTAATAAAAATTGACGATAATACTTTAAATGTTTCTTCTCAAATGAATATTGAAGATATTAACGAGAAATATGATTTAGATATTCCAAACGAAGATTTTCAAACAATCGGAGGATATGTATTTGGACTTTTAGGTCGTGAACCTGAAATTGGTGATAAGGTTGAAGATAAAAATCTTTCTTTTGAAGTTATTGAACTTGACGGAATAAGAATTTCCAGAGTAATTATGAGAAAAGACTCTCCGTTTGTAGAATCTGAAAAGAAAGAAGAAGTAACAGAGCAAAATGAAACATTATAAATTCGGATATGTTGCTATAATCGGGCGTCCTAATGTAGGGAAATCTACTATTTTAAACAGATTAATTGGTCAAAAAATTGCAATAGCAACTAATAAAGCTCAAACAACAAGAAGAAGAATAAACGGAATACTTACAACTGACGAGGCTCAAATTGTTTGTGTTGATACACCGGGCATCCATAAGCCTATAGATAAATTAGGAGAATATTTAGTCGATGAAGCGAAAAGCGCAATACCTGATGTTGATTTAGTTTTATTTGTGGCAGATGGTTCAACCTCAGCCGGCAGAGGTGATAAGTGGATTATCGAAAATATTTTAAAATCCTATAATGGAGAAATGCTTATTGTCGCAAATAAATATGACTTAGAAAAAGATATAAATAAAAGAGAAGAAAATCTTCTAACTTATAAAACTCTCTTTGATAAAAATTATTCATGTATTAAAATCTCGGCAAAGACAGGCAGAAATTTTGATACATTAATAAAAAATATTATAAGAAAACTACCTGTAGGCGAAAAGGTATACGACGATGATGAAATAACCGACGAAACAATGAGGAATATTGCTTGTGAATTAATTAGAGAAAAAATTCTTCTTTATACCCATGATGAAGTACCCCACAGTGTTGCAGTTATTATTGATAAATATGAAGAAAAAGAAAATATTGACCATATATGTGCTCAAATTATTGTAGAACATGAAACGCAAAAAGGAATAATAATAGGCAAAGGCGGTTCAATGCTAAAAAAAATAGGTACTGACGCAAGAAAAGAAATCGAAGATACTGCAGGTAAAAAAGTTTATTTAGAACTCCAAGTAAAAGTTATTAAAGATTGGAGAAAAAAATCCAAAGACTTAATATATTAAAAAAAAGCCCCCATAAAAATGGGGACCTTATAAAATTAAATACTTTTTTCAATTTTTGATTTATCAATATATTCTTGAGTAATTTTACCTGCATTATAACTTGCTTTATCATGATTTAAGTTAATAGCTCCTAATGTTAATGCAGTTATAATAGCACCAATAGCTTTTGCTGGTCCTGGAAGTGACTTAACATAACTTACAAATTTAGAAAAACCAACTTCTTTCGCTATATTTTTTACAAATGTTGTATTTTTTAGATTTACTAATCCTTTACTAATTAAATTTTGAACTTTAGAAGATTTTGCAACTCCGATTGCAGCAGCCGCACCACCCGATAAAATAAGGGCATCTTTTGCATTAGTTTTAAGAAAATTTCCATATTGTTTGCAGCTATTTTTTACTTTGTTTGAAGTTGTCATTTCTTTAGAATCTTTAATGATGTTAACCCCATAATTTGCGTACATAATATTTTTCCCCTTTCTTGTTAATAATTTAAATTTTTCTTTCTTATATAAAAACAATTATTTTTTTTAAATTTACATTTATTATGATATTAAATTTCATAATTAGATTTTTTATTGAAATTTAGACTCATTACGACTTTACAAAACTTCATATATAATACATTAGAATGCATAAATAATTAAATTTACGAGATTAGGTTTCAGTTAATTGGTATAACTATGGGTATAAAAAAAGAACTTGGGAAAAAAATAAAAAGAATGCGACAAAAAAGAGGATTAACACAGGAACAGTTAGCCGAAATTGTCGATATATCTCAACGAACTCTTAGCGGAATCGAAATAGGAGAAAATTTTGTAACTGCCGAAACATTTGATAAAATAGTAAAAGCACTTAATACATCAAGTAATGAAATGTTTTTCTCTAACCACTTAAAAGATACAGACGAATTATTAAAAGAAATACATTCTGACATAGAAAAACTTAAATTTAATCCTCTCATTATCGAAATAGTTTATAAATTTATAAAGAGTCTATTAATTGAATAATTCAAATTATAAATATAAATAAAATTACCGTTAACAATAGTAAATATATATATATTTAAATTTAAAACTGCCGTTTAATATGTATATGAAAAACGGGAGGGAATATAATGAATAAATTATTTATGTTAGGTGCAATGGTTGGTATCGGTATCGGACTTGCTAAATATATGAAAAAGCATAAAAAAGAAACTGAACAACAAAGCACTCAAGCAAGTGCAAACTAAATTATTTTTCAATATTACAAAAAATTTAGAAGCAAAAGAATATCCTTTTGCTTCTATTCGAATGTTATTTAATCTTGTGTCGCAATTTTTATTGAGCTATCACATAAAAGCTCAATCATCCTCTTTAGTTGCTATGCTTCACTTTGTATAGCTTTCGGCTTATCATAAAAATTTACTCGGGCATGTTTATTATCTTATCAAAATATTTTCTGCTAATATAATTTTATATTAGGATAATAAAATGACGGAAATAGAATTAAACAAAAAATACGAAAAATTAAAAGAATATTTAAAAGATTTAAAAAGAGTATGTGTAGCATTTTCTTCAGGAGTTGATTCTACATTTTTATTAAAAACCGCTATAGATGTTTTAAAAGATAATGTAATAGCCGTAACTGCAACATCTTGTTCATTCCCAAAACGTGAACTTCAAGAAGCAATAGAATTTTGTAAAAACAACAATATAAAACATATAATAATTGAATCAGAAGAATTGAAAATTAAAGGTTTTAGTCAGAATCCTACAAACAGATGTTATTTATGTAAAAAAGAACTTTTTGAAAAAATAATAGCAATAGCGAAAGAAAATATGGCGGAAAATATAATAGAAGGCTCAAATACAGATGATGAAGGAGATTATAGACCCGGTTTACAGGCAGTAAAAGAATTGGGGATAAAAAGTCCGTTAAGGGAAATTGGTTTTAATAAAGAAGAAATAAGAGAATTATCAAGAAAGCTTAATTTACACACAAGTGAAAAACCATCATTTGCATGTCTTGCATCACGTTTTGTATATGGGGAACTTATTACCGAAGAAAAATTAAATATGATAGATAAGGCTGAACAATTATTATTGGATTTAGGCTTTAAACAAGTAAGAGTTCGCATTCATGGCATGATGGCAAGAATTGAAATTATGCCTGATGAATTTGGTAAATTAATACAAGATGATACAAGAAAAGAAATCATTAAAAAATTTACTGAATATGGATTTACATATATTTCAATGGATTTAAAAGGATATATAACGGGGAGTATGAACAAAACAATAAAGTATTAAGTAGATTGAGCTACTTGCCATATAAAATTTTAAACAATATAATTAATTCATAGATATAGAGGAAATATTATGCCGATTCAAATATGTGAAAGAGACTTAAAAGATTTAAAATTTGAGAATTTCATTAATACCATGGAAAATGAAGATTTATTTGATAAAACAAAACGCTTAGATGCAGTACTTCAAAGCGGAATCAAAACAGGTAATGAAGCTTTGGGCATGGTAACGATGAACAAAGTTCAACCTGATTCCAAAATAAGAGAAAAAGATGGTTCAATACATGATGTAATAATGTTAGGGTCTAATTCATATCTAAATCTTTCTACACATCCGAAAGTAATGCAAGGAGCAAGAGAAGCACTTGAAAAATTCGGATATGGAATGGGTGCAGTATCGAATTATGCAGGTATAACAGACATACATAAAGAACTTGAAGCAAGAATAGCAAAATTTCATGGAACAGAAGATTCAATAGTATTTCCAAGCGGATATGGAGCAAATGTAGGTATAGTATCAGCACTTTGCGGCAAAAATGATATCATAATTAATGATGCTGCAAATCATGCTTCTATTTTTGACGGATGCTTATTATCAGGAGCTGAAATAAAAATATATCCTCACAGAGATATGAAATATTTAGAGAGAATTTTATCAAGAATACCTGATGAAAAAACAGGACGATTAATCATCACAGACGGTGTATTTTCAATGGATGGAGATATAGCCCCGTTAGATGAAATTGTACAATTGGCACAAAAATATAAATGCAGAATTATGGTAGATGATGCGCATGGTTTAGGTATCGTTGGAAAAACAGGTAAAGGTTCGGCTGAACACTACAATGTTATGGATAAAATTGATTTACATGTAAGTATGTTATCAAAAGGACCGGGCGGACTTGGCGGATATTGTGCAGCAAAACGTGAAATTATTCAATATTTAAGATTATATGCAAGAAGCTATTTCTTTTCTACTGCTCTTCCTGCTTCTGTTGCAGGAGGTTTAAACGAAGTGTTTAAATTATTGGAAACAGATTCCGCAGGCAGAGAAGAACTTATGCAAAAAACACAATATTTAAAAAATAAATTGACAGAAAAAGGATTTGATATAGGGCATTCACAATCAGCAATAGTCCCTGTTATGATTTATAATGAATCCGTTTTGTTTGAAATATATGAAAAATTAAGAAGAAGAGGAGTATATGTTAATATAGTTACATATCCTGCCGTAAGAAGAAAAGAGTGTCGTTTAAGACTCTGTACTATGAAAGATTTATCATATGAACAATTAGATAAATCCGTAGAAATTATTACAGAACTCGGCAAGGAATATGGAATTATCAAATAAAAAAACCATTCTGATTACGGGAGCCAGTGGCTTTATAGGTTTAAATACCGTTAAAGTATTTTCTAAAGATGACAGTTGGGAGATTTATGCTCTTGTGCATAAATTTATTTCAGTTGAATTAAAAAATTTACCGAAAATAAATATAATTCAAGGAAATCTTAATGATTACAGTTTTATAAAAGAACTCGAAAAAAAATATAATTTTGATGTAATTGTTCATATAGCAGGTCTTGCCTCAGATATAGGTAAAGATAAAATTTTTAAGAAAATAAACTACGAATCAGTTAAATCTTTATCTCCTTTAGCTAAGGAAAAGTTTATATATATCTCATCTACTGATGTATACGGTATTAAAGATTTTAATAATGCGGATGAAAACACTCCTTTATGTGAGTTTCCTAAAAATCCATACCCGAAATACAAAATTCTCTCAGAAAAATATATTAAAGAAAATTGCAAAAATTATGTAATCATAAGACCTGCAGCAGTCTGGGGCGAAAATGACAGAACTCTTGAATCAAGAGTAGTTGATTTTTTAAAAACTTCCCCATTCATCGTTCACTTTGGAAAATGGAAAGGCAAAAACAGATGGCCGCTTGCCAATGTGAATAATGTTTCAAATACTATTCTAACTGTATCAAAAACTAATAAATTTGATAAGGAAGCCATAAACATAGTTGATAAAAATGTTATAACAATAGATGATTACTACAATACAATA
>CANQOM010000065.1 GCA_947625445.1 Candidatus Gastranaerophilales bacterium | reverse complement strand
CCGGGAGTAGGGAAAACTGCAGTTGTGGAAGGTTTAGCTGCAAGAATAGTTAATTCCGAAGTACCTGATATTCTTGACGGGAAAAAAGTTGTTCAGCTTGATATGGGACTTTTAGTCGCAGGAACAAAATACAGAGGTGAATTTGAAGAACGTCTTAAAAAAATTATGGATGAAATTCGCCAAGCAGGAAATATTATATTAATAATAGACGAAATGCATACATTAATAGGTGCAGGTGCCGCTGAAGGTGCAATTGATGCCGCAAACATTCTAAAACCTGCTCTTTCTAGAGGTGAAATTCAAGTTATCGGTGCTACCACACTTGATGAATACAGAAAGTATGTAGAAAAAGACCCTGCACTTGAAAGAAGATTTC
The DNA here is from genome assembly GCA_947625445.1 of Candidatus Gastranaerophilales bacterium. Lineage (GTDB taxonomy): Bacteria > Cyanobacteriota > Vampirovibrionia > Gastranaerophilales > Gastranaerophilaceae > Avigastranaerophilus. The sequence goes on along the minus strand of CANQOM010000065.1, from coordinate 8,051 downwards.
AATCTATTATAATTGAAGAACCTTCAGTTGAAGATACAATAGAAATTATTAAAGGTTTAAAACCTAAATATGAAGAACATCATAAATTAAATATTTCTGATGAAGCTATTGTAGCAGCAACTGAACTTTCATATAAATACATAACAGACCGATTCCTTCCGGATAAAGCAATCGATATAATAGACGAGGCTGCATCAAAATTAAGGATTCAAACAAGTGCACTTCCTCCGGAAGGTAAAGAGCTTGAAAAACAGTTAAAAGGTATAATTAAACAAAAAGAAGAAGCCATAAGAAATCAAGAATTTGAAACTGCTTCAAATTTAAGAGATGATGAAGCGGATTTAAAAGAAAAAATTCGTGAAATGTCTTTAAAATGGCGTGAAGATAACGAGGAAAATAAACCCACGGTTACTGCCGAACAAGTTGCTCAAGTAGTAAGTCAAATGACAGGAATACCGACAACAAAAATAACAGAGGGTGAAAGTGAAAGATTATTAAAATTAGAAGAAACCCTTCATAACAGAGTTATAGGTCAGAATCAAGCCGTTGAAGCTTTATCAAAAGCTATAAGACGTGCAAGAGTCGGATTAAAATCTCCAAATAGACCAATAGGAAGTTTTATCTTCTCAGGTCCAACCGGTGTCGGAAAAACAGAACTTGCAAAAGCTTTAGCTGAAGCAGTATTCGGAAGTGAAGACAATATGATCCGTGTTGACATGTCAGAATTTATGGAAAAACATTCAACATCAAAACTTATAGGTTCACCTCCCGGATATGTAGGATATGATGATGGCGGTCATCTTACAGAAATCATTAGAAAGAAACCTTACAGTGTAATACTTTTTGATGAAATCGAAAAAGCACACCCTGATGTTTTCAATATAATGCTTCAAATTTTAGATGACGGACGTTTAACAGATTCTAAAGGCAGGCATATCAATTTCAAAAATACTATAATAATTATGACAAGTAACGTAGGTGCAAGTATGATTACAACTACAAGCAGACTTGGATTCTCCGTTGCTGATAATGAAGAAAAAGATAAATATGAAAAATTAAAAGACACAGTAATGGAAGAAATGAAAAAAGCATTCCGTCCTGAGTTTTTAAACAGAATTGATGATATTATAGTATTTGCTCATCTGTCAAAACCTGAAATTCGTCAAATAGTTGATTTAATGTTAAAAGACTTATTCAAACGTCTTGAATCACAAAATCTAACAATTGAGGTAACTGAAGAGGTAAAAGATTATTTGGGAGAAGCCGGATATTCTGAAGCTTATGGAGCAAGACCGTTAAGAAGATTAATTCAAAAACGTATTGAAGATGGCTTAGCAGAAGAAATTCTCTCAGGTAAATATAAAGAAGGTAATAAAATCGTCTTAAAATTAAATGATGAAAAAATTACTTTTGAATGTGAACCAGTTTAAAAAAAAGGCCCTAAACAATAGGGCTTTTTTTTTATGAAAAAAATGTTATAATTATAGTATGAGAAAAACATTATTAAACTGTTTAGCTTCCTATTCATCCGACACCTGAAGTGAGTGTTCATTTTATAGTGTCAATTTTTAATTTATAAGGAAGAAAAGGCGGTTTTTATGCAGAAATATGCTATGGTTTTTTCGGCAATGTTTTTAGTAGTTGCTTTTGCAATGTTTTTTGGAATATTATTTTTTAATTTGCACCAATTAATAAGCGGGAATAAAGTTGTATGGTTTGCTTTAACCAATTCAATTATGCTTATAGGTGTCGGAATATTTTTTATAATATTTAAAAAGAGAATAATTCTTTACTTTGAAAATTACAGAAGAGAAAAACAAATATAAAAATAAAGCCTTCAGTTATATATTGAAGGCTTTATTAATATAAAAAATCAGATTTTATGAAGCAGTACCTATAGACCAACTGTTTAAATATCTGGATTGTTCATCCGTTAGAGAATCCAACTCAATTCCCATTGATTTTAGTTTCAAAGAAGCTATTTCCAAATCAGTAGATTTAGGGAGAGTATAAACTTTATTTTCAAGTCTTCCTCTGTTTTTAATAATAAATTCAGCACCAAGAGCTTGATTAGCAAAACTCATATCCATAACAGAAGCAGGATGACCTTCTGCAGCAACAAGGTTAACTAATCTCCCTTCAGCTAACACCAAGATAGACTTACCATTTTTAAGTTTATATTCATCTAAAGAAGGTCTGATTCTTTTAATTTCAACAGTTTCTTCTTTTAATCCGTTAACATTTACTTCAACATCAAAATGTCCGGCATTACAAACCATAGCTCCGTCTTTCATATTGAGCATGTGCTCAACATCAATAACATTAATATCACCGGTAATAGAAATAAATATATCACCCAATTTAGCAGCTTCTGATATTCTCATAACTCTATAACCTTCCATAGCTGCTTCGAGTGCTTTAAGAGGATCAACTTCAACAACTATAACATTAGCGCCAAGGCCTTTTGCTCTCAGTGCAACACCCTTACCACACCAACCGTATCCACAGACTACAAATGTTTTTCCGGCTAGCAATATATTTGTTGCTCTTATAATACCATCTATAGCACTTTGCCCCGTACCATATCTGTTATCATACATAAATTTAGTGAGGCAATTATTCACTGCCAAAGCAGGAAATTGAAGTTCACCTTCTTTTTCCATCGCATTTAATCTTATAATTCCTGTAGTAGTTTCTTCACAAGACCCTATTATATTCGGGATTAAGTCTCTTCGTGAAGAATGAATTGTTGCAACAATATCACAACCGTCATCAATAATAAACTGAGGTTTATGGTCAAGAGCTGCTTGAACATGTCTTTTATATGTATCTTTATCTTCACCGCTATAAGCATAAACAGGTATATCCCAATACTTAACCAATGCAGCTGCAACATCATCTTGTGTTGATAACGGATTAGATGCTACAAGTATTGCGTCAGCTCCGCCTTCTTTCATTGTTATAACTAAATTTGCAGTTTCTTTTGTAACATGTACACAACTTGAAACTCTTATTCCTCTGAACGGTTGTTCTCTTTTAAATCTTTCTCTTATTTGGGCTAGTACAGGCATGTCTTTATATGCCCAATCGATGTTATTCTTTCCTTGTTCCGCCAGTGACATATCTTTTACGTCATACTTTTCAACAATCATTGTCATTTAAATTCTCCTATATGATATTAAAATTTTATCACAGACAGATAAAAAGATAATTTCCTGATTAAAAGATGTAAACTAAGTTAAAATAATTTATATTTATTATGATTAAAATTAAAATTGTAGTATAATTGATAAGGGTAAACACATACGGGATTTATTAATGAAAATTATAATACAGGCGGGTGGAAAAGGAACAAGGCTTGAAGGTTTAACAAGAAATAAACCAAAGTGTTTAGTTCCAGTTAATAATCTTCCTATTATATTATATGCATTTGAAAAGTTTAAAAATTCAGAATTCATAATAATTGCAGATTATAAAATAGATGTTTTAAGAAAGTATTTGGAATGTTTTGCTTCACAATATAAATATAAAATAATACAAGCAAAAAAGTTAGGAACAATATCCGGAATAAAAGAAGCTATTACATCACTAAAAGCGAAAGAGCCATTTATGATAATGTGGTGTGATTTAATATTGTCAGGAAAAATCCCCCCCCCGAGGCTTTTAAAGGGTAATTATATAGGTATTTCAAAAGACTTTGAATGCAGATGGTCATACAAAAAGAATAAATTTATAAAAGAATCTTCTAAAGAAAACGGAGTCGCAGGTTTATTCATCTTTGAAGATAAATCTTTACTTAAAGATATTCCGGAAGAAGGAGCATTTGTTGACTGGCTGAAATCTCAAAATATAAAATTTAAAAGATTAAATTTATCCGGTTCAAAAGAAATCGGAACATTATTATCTTATAGTGACAATACAAATATTCCGGTATGCAGACCATTTAATTCAATTAAATTTCAGGATGATATCATAATAAAAAAAGGAATAACCCCGCAAGGTAAAAAAATAGCAAAAGATGAAATCGCCTGGTATAAACATTGCATATCTCTCGGATATAAAAATATTCCGGAAATCTATGAATTTGAACCTTTAAAAATGAAACGTGTCAAAGGGAAAAATATATGGGAATATGATTGTTTAATAACAACACAAAAAAGAGAAATACTAAAAGAAGTTATAAATTCACTTAAACAACTTCACAATTTAGAATCAAATAAACCGGTTAATATACAAGATGTAGAAGATAATTATATAAATAAAACCTTTGACAGATTAAATAAAGTAGAAAAATTAATTCCCTTTGCCGATGAACAATTTATAAAAATAAACGGACAGTATTATAAAAACATATTTTTTAATAAAGAAGAATTTACTAAATATGTAAGGAATTTTTACCCCAAAGAATTTAGATTAATCCATGGAGATTGCACATTTTCAAACATAATGTTTGACACATATAATATGAAAACCGTATTAATAGATCCTAGAGGATATTTTGGAAAAACAAAATTATACGGAGATGCGGATTACGATTGGGCAAAACTCTATTATTCATTAAAAGGCGAATATGACCAATTTAACCGTAAAAAATTCACACTTGATATCAGAGAAAAAGAAGTAGAAATAGCAATAAAACCTAACAATTGGTCAGATATGGAAGAATTTTTCTTTGATTGTTTGAAAGAAGTCAATAAAAGAAAAATAAAATTATTGCATGCCATAATCTGGCTTTCATTAACAACATACGCTTGGGAAGATTATGATTCAATATGTGCTGCATTTTATAACGGAATTGTTAAATTAGGAGAAGTAATATAAATATGGAATTATCTTCTCTGCCAAAAACCTGGATTATAGACATAGACGGAACAATATTAAAACATAACGGTTATAAAATTGATAAAAAAGACACAATCTTAGAGGGAGTAAAAGAATTTTTTAATAAATTAAATCCGGATGACAAAATAATTCTTTTAACTGCCCGAGAAACTCAATATTTAAGACCACTAAAAAAATTTCTTAAAGAAAATAATATTCGATACAATTATTTAATAAGTGAAATGCCTGTTGGAGAAAGAATTTTAATAAACGACAAAAAACCAAGCGGGCTTATTACCGCATATGCAATTAATAAAGAAAGAGACGAAAAATTAAACATAGAATATAAAATTAATGAGGAATTATAATGAAAATATTTGAATTTAAAAAAAATAAAACTGAGAGATATTTTAAACTATTTGGAATTACTATATATAAAAATTTATCTAAAGAAAGAGAACAATTTATATTAAACGGACTAATCAGTATAAAAAAAGAATGGATACCAAAGGAATATATAAAGAAAAAAGAAATAAAAATACTTAATCATTCTTTAATTAAATTAAAAGAAGATGGAGATTATTGTTATTTTTATATATTTAATAAACTAATAAAAAAGCAAAGATCTATTGATTATTACGGGAAAAAGCTTGTAAAATATATTGAAAATAAACATGATGATATATATATTTTCAGCGCAAATAGCGGAGAAACATTTATATTTTTAACATATTTTGCCGATGCATTTATAAAAAAACATTCAAGTAAAAAACCGTTATTTATATGTTTGCAAAAGTATCTTTGCGAACTGGTAAAAATGATATATCCTGAAATCCCCTGTATATATATTAAAACACCCTTTATGTTTGTAAAACAAGAACCGTTTATATATAAAAATAAAAGATTTTTTAGAATATTCAACATAACTTTTTTAGAAAAAGCTTACAAAAAAATAAAAGATGAAACAATTCCTTGTTCTTATTTCAAGCTTCAACAAGAAGAATTGAATATATCAGATGAAGAAATAAAAATAAAACCAATAAAAATATCAAAAGAAGTTGAAGAAAGTATGAATACAAAAGTAAAAGAAATTGGATTAAATATAGATAATTTTATATTTATAGCTCCAGAAGCAAAATCATGTTTATCAGCAGACAATGATTTTTGGATAAACATAATTAATGAATTTCATGAAAAAGGATACGATATTTTTATGAATTTAAATGATAATAAAGTTCATATAAATGAGGTCGAATACAAAAGCAGTTTATTAACATTATCAGAAGGATTTGCACTTGCAAAACGAGCAAAAAAAATAATAACATTAAGAAGCGGATTCGCAGAAATATTAAGTCAAAGTGGTGTTGATATGGATGTAATATACACTGATAAAGGGATGTATAGAACTTTTCAAATATCAAAACACATCCCTCTATATAATTCAGGGAAAATAAATGATATATTAATCCCTGAAAATGCTTCGAGAGAAGATATGATGCAAATATGTAACAAAATAACTATTTTGCACTAAGGAGAGCTCCGTTATCTCCATCAAAAGTAAATTCAACTAATTCATCATCATTATTCGGCATTTCAATAGTTTGAAATAAATCATTATCAGTATTTTGAGCAAATGATTCATTAATATAACTTAAACCCATCAATGCGGTAACAAAAAGAAGTAAAGCAACCATTATTCCCAGAAGAATAGCAGCTCTATGATAAATTTTATCAAAAGAATCTATAGATTCATTTTTTAATTTTTTTATTATTTTTTTTGAAAAATTTATATTTGAATTTTCTTTAAACATTTCAATTGAATGTCTGATATTATTTTTTAGACTATAAGCACCCGCAAGTTCTAACCTGGCAGGCTTTGATTTTAAAAGATATCGTCTGAATTTTATACTTTCATTATAACTAAGTTCATCATCTATATATGGAGAAATATTAGTATAAAATGATTCATATTCTCTAATATTGAAAATTTTATCAGATTCCATACGCTCAAATTCATCAAGTAATTTAACATAATCAAGATGAAGATTATTCATAACCTCTTTCATCTCCAAATATTTTTTATAGCAGGTATCACAAACTTTAAAATGATTTTCAATAAACAGAGTATTTTCAATATCTAATTTCTTTTCAATATATAAAGCAAGTAAAGAAGTAACTTTTTTACAAATAGAGTTATCCAATTTAAATTCTCCTGTTAAGTCAAATAAGGTTTTAAACATTCCTGAAGTTTACTTCTTGCACGAGAAATCCTAGATTTAACAGTGCCAACATTTGTCTTAGTAATATGAGCAATTTCTTCATAACTAAGCCCTTGGAGTTCACGTAAAATAATAACCAACCGGAAATGTTCAGGTAAAGCACTAATCATATCTCTTATAATATCAGTAAGTTCTTTGCCTAAAGTTTTTTCATCGGGTTTAAGTGTTGTATCACATATATTTAAAATACCATTATCATTGTTTTCATCATTAGCCCAAAAAGATTCAATAGAAACAGAATCAGGGATTCTTTGTTTTTTTCTTAATTCATCATAAAAAAGATTTGTAACTATTTGCCCAAGCCAAGATTTAAATAATTTAGGGTTTTTTAAATTTTTGATATTTTTAGACATCCGAAAAAGTGCTTCCTGAGTTAAGTCTGAAATATTTTCTTTATTCGCACCTAAATAACAAAATGAAGCATAAATATTTTTTTGTTCTCGTTTAATAAGTTCTTCAAGAGCATCATAATCACCATTTTGAGCAGTACATATTAAATCGTACATATTCATTTCTTTATATTTTTTTTTGGATAATCCATTCAAGAGTTATACCTCGGTTATTAAACTGTTTTCATATAATTCATTAATAATCAAAATACAAGCCGTATACTATAACCTGATAGTATAGACAATGAGGTATACATATAGATAATATGAAAATAAAAGTAAAACTAAAGTTTTACAAAGCAAAACACCTCAATGAAATAAGACTAACTAAGCTCTTATTCTTATTTGAGTATCATTGATAAATGTACTTAAATCAAATTATTTAATATAATCTGGTGGCGCAGAGTAATAACCAAAAGAAAAAAGATTTTTAATAAAATACTTGACTATAAACTATGCTTTAGATAAACTAGAAAATATCAATATGGTCCCATCGTCTAGAGGCCTAGGACACATCCCTTTCACGGATGCGACAGGGGTTCAAATCCCCTTGGGACTACCA